>NZ_JWGQ01000052.1:0-43869 GCF_001069025.1 Streptococcus sp. 1004_SSPC
CTGAACATACAAAAAGAGAAAACCTATCAGGTTCTCTCTAGATGTTAGCTTTTCGTCACCCACCACAGTTGACATAGAGCCAAACTCTGTAAGCTATTCCCCCAAAAGGCTCTTAAAACCTTGACTTCAGATAGGGGAAAAGAGTTTGCCTGCTATCCTCAGGTAGAGAATTTAGGAATTTCATTTTTTTTGCGGAGCCTACTCATCCTGGCAGAGAGGAAGCAATGAAAATGCAAATGGCTTAGGCTTACTAAGAGAATATTTCCCAAAGAAAACAGATTTAGCCGCCATCTCTGAGGAGGCTTTGAACAAAGCCTTATATGATATCAATCACAGACCACGAAAATGTTTAGCTTACAGAACTGCTTGTGAAGATCTAGAGAATAGGTTCGAGTAAATGTTGCACTTATTCTTGCAATTTATCATTAGAAAAAAGTCTATTACTCTTCTTTCAACTTCGCCAATTCTTGAGCAAGTAACTTGAGGGCTACTTGTGGGTTAGCTTGGCCTTTGGTTGCTTTCATGAGGAAACCTGTGAAGGCCTTGTCAGCGTTACGTTTACCTGACTTGAAGTCGGCTACGGCTGCTTCATTATCTGCAAAGACTTGGTGGATGATTGGGATCAAGACTTCAGGGTCTGAAATCTGTACCAATCCAGCTTTTTCGACGTATTCACGCGCACCTCCACCGTTTTTCGCCAAGTGAACGAATACTTTCTTGGCAATCTTAGATGAAATTGTTCCATCTTCGATGATGGCAATCATTTCGACCAAGTTTTCCGGTGTCAATTGGATTTCTTCCAATGTCTTGCCTTCTGCATTCAAGAATTGTGCGACTTCACCTTGGAGCCAGTTAGACACTTGCTTGGCATCTCCGCCAAGGGCTACGGCTGCTTCGAAGAAGTCAGATGTGACCTTAGTAGCTGTCAATTGGTTGGCATCATAGTCAGACAAGCCAAGCTCTGCCACATAGCGAGCACGACGGTCTTTTGGAAACTCTGGCAACTCAGTACGCATTTCCTCAATCCAGTCATCTGAGATTTCAAATAATGGTAGGTCTGGTTCTGGGAAGTAACGGTAATCCGCTGCCCCTTCTTTGACACGCATAAGGATAGTGCTCTTATTAGCTTCATCATAACGGCGTGTTTCTTGACGAATGACACCACCTGAACGCAAGATTTTCGCTTGGCGTTGCACTTCGTATTCAAGACCTTTACGGACGTTTGAGAAAGAGTTCAAGTTTTTCAACTCAGTCTTGGTACCAAATTCCTCTTGACCGTATGGGCGAAGGGAAATGTTAGCATCCACACGCATAGATCCTTCTTCCATCTTGACGTCTGAAATACCAGTATATTGGATGACTTCTTTGAGCGCTGTCAAATAGGCGTAGGCTTCTTCTGGAGAACGCATATCGGCTTCAGATACGATTTCGATCAATGGAACCCCTTGACGGTTAAGGTCTACGTAAGAGAATCCATCTGTTCCGTGGGTATTCTTACCGGCGTCTTCTTCCAAATGGGCACGTTCAATCCCGATTTTCTTAGTTGAACCATCTTCCAATTGCACTTCAATCCAACCGTTGTAACCGATTGGTTCGTCAAATTGCGAAATTTGGTAGGCCTTTGGATTATCAGGGTAGAAATAGTTCTTACGGTCAAAGTGCATGTGCTGGTGGATATCCATATTCAGCGCCAAAGCAGCCTTGATACCAGCATCCACAACACCCTTATTCAAGACAGGAAGCACCCCTGGGAAAGACCAGTCAATCACATTAGTGTTGGCATTTTGCTCGTTCCCAAAGTGAGCAGAGGTTGGTGAGAAAATTTTTGAGTTTGTATTCAATTCAACGTGGACTTCAAGTCCGATGACTGTTTCAAAGTTCATTAATTGTCACCTCCGAAAATTAGGGGTTGTTGCTTGTGGTAATCCGTTGTTGCTTCAAAGGCAGCTGCAGCTTGGTAGATGGTTTCTTCAGAATACTTCGGACCAATCAACTGCAAACCAACTGGTAGACCTTGCGCAAAACCTGCAGGAATCGAAATTCCTGGAAGGCCTGCCAAGTTGACTGGGATTGTCAAGAGGTCAGCCAAGTACATGGCAACCGGATCATGATTGAGCGAATCCAAATCAAAGGCCACGCTTGGAGCTGTAGGACCAAGGATGAGGTCGTAATCCGCAAAGACTTTTTCGAAGTCTTGGATAATGAGGGTACGAACTTGACCAGCTTTCTTGTAGTAAGCATCGTAGTAACCAGATGACAAACTAAAGGTACCAAGCATGATACGGCGTTTGACCTCATCGCCAAAGCCTTGGCTACGAGTGTTCACGTAGATATCATCCAAGTTCTTGGCATCCTCTGCACGGAAACCATAGCGAATACCGTCGAAACGTTGCAAGTTTGAAGACGCTTCTGAAGAAGCGATGATATAGTAAACGGCAACACCGTATTTAGAGTGTGGCAAGCTGACTTCTTCGACAGTTGCTCCCAATTTTTCAAAATGTTTCGCCGCATTAAGGATCGTTTCTTTGACTTCTGGGTCAATCCCTTCACCGAGGTATTCCTTCGGAAGGGCAATCTTCATGCCTTTAATGTCTTGACCAATCTTAGAAGTAAAGTCTGCTACACGAACAGGCGCTGAAGTTGAATCCTTGGCATCTTCACTGGCAATGACATTGAGCAATTGTGCATTTTCCTCAACCGTTGGTGAGAAAGTACCAATTTGGTCAAGTGAGCTACCAAAGGCAATGAGACCAAAACGTGAAACCGTTCCATAAGTTGGTTTGAGACCAACAATTCCGTTAAAAGCAGCTGGTTGACGGATAGAACCACCTGTATCTGAACCAAGCGACAAGCGGACTTGTCCTGAAGCTACAGAGGCTGCTGAACCACTAGAAGATCCACCAGGCACCTTGCTGTGGTCCCAAGCGTTTTTAGTCGCTCCATAGTAAGATGTTTCACCAGATCCACCCATGGCAAATTCATCCATGTTGGTCTTCCCGATGACAATCATATCTTTGGCTTTTGCATTGGCAACAGCTGTCGCATCAAAGATTGGCTCGTAGTTATAGAGCATTTTTGAAGCCGCAGTTGTCAAAATGCCATCTGTTGAGATATTGTCTTTGACAGCGAGTGGAATCCCTGACAGAAGGTTATCTGCATCGATCCCTTTTTCATCAATGGCCTTAGCTTGCGCAAGAGCAGCTTCTTCGGCCACCGTTACAAAGGCATTAACGGCTTCTTCACGCGCCTTAATATCATCAAGCGTCGCTTGTGTCAATTCAGTTGCCGAAATTTCCTTAGAGACAAGGAGGTCGTGCAACTCTTCAATGTTTTTATTGTTGAATGACATTAGGCATCTCCTCCATCTTCTAGGATAGCTGGTACCTTAATGTAATAGTTATCTTTTTCAGGTACATTTTTAAACAAGCGGTCACGGTCTGTCCCTTTTTCAGCAACATCCGGACGCAATACGGTCTTGCGATCAGCCATGGTCGTTGTTGGGGCAACACCTGTTGTGTCCACTTCTTCCAACAATTCCACCATGTCGACAATTTTAGACAAGGTTGTCGCAAATTCAGCTGTCTCTTCTGGAGAGAATTTCAATTTTGAAAGATTGGCAACATGGGTTACCTCTTCTTGCGTAATTTTCATCTTGCTTCCTTTCGTGAAATGATGATTTTTCAATACCTTCTATTTTACCATAATTTAGCCTATTTTGCTTGGAGGATAAAAAAACTGTAGTAACTTTTTTATCACTACAGTTTACAGAGATAGAGCTTTTTCAAAATACTTATCGTATGGCTATCAAGAGCTTTCTCCAAGCCTCTAGGATTTCTGGTTTCAAATACTGTTTTGCCAGGTCATATGAGACTTGGTGCATAGACTCAAGATCACTCTCTAAGGCAAATACAATTTTGTCTGCCATCTGAGAAACAAGTAGGTCTTCATCCATAGTCTCGCTATAAGGAACCAGATAGCCATTATCACCATCTTTGATGAAGGTTGGATTACCGTAACGCGGGCATCAAAACCAACCAGGGCTAAACCTGCTCCTACCGCTTCCATCAGAGTCAAACCAAAGGTCTCCCACTGAGAGGTAGTGACATAAAGTTAATACTGTGGGTAGACGTCACGCAAATCCGCATGTCCTCTAAGTTGAATGTAATCATTTGCCCCAAGAGTATTAATCAGATCTTGTAGATTCTCTTGCTCCCCACCTTTACCGTAGATGTCAAAGCGAAGATTAGGTTCTTTTTGATGGGCAAGGGCAACGGCTCTTATAGCTAAATCCGCCCAGATTCACTCCAAAAAGTGGTGACAAATCCTGCGTAAAAATCATATCACAATCCAAATAGAGAACACGATCTTCTTGAACAAACTCAGGAACCGCATAACGGAAAAAAGTCGCATAATGAATATGCGTACTTGGAAGCGAAACATGTTTAAAGCTTTCTGCAGACACACGACAATTAAGAATTTCAGAATCAGTAGCCTCTAAACGACGATTTATCAGCGTAAACCATTCTGTTAGTAAATTCTTATTTAGCACATAAATTTTCCACTGCCCTTTATGTGCACACAAATATTTAAGAGCTACCTCTAACTTTTCCATATAGGATAGCTCAGATACAAATACAACTGATTTTTTACCCATGTTTTCTCCCTCTCAAACTTTAATAAAAATATCATTTTTTAGAAAACATTACAATTTCTATCCCTTACAAAAAAGCCAACCCTAAGGCTGACTTTAAATGGAGATCAATTTTCTCTTAGTGCTAGTTACATGCGTAAAACAGGATTCAGACTAACACATGGCTTAGAACACTCAACACCTCTCAACTCATAGTGTCATAGGGCGAGAACTCATACCCTATTCTACAGAGGAACCGTTACTTGCGATAACTTCTTTGTACCAGTTAAATGATTTCTTCTTAGAGCGTTTAAGGCTACCATTACCATCATTGTCACGGTCCACATAGATGAAGCCATAACGTTTCTTCATTTCACCAGTTCCGGCAGAAACAAGGTCGATACAACCCCAAGTTGTGTAGCCCCAAAGCTCTACACCATCTTCATTGATTGCATCACGCATGGCCTTGATGTGGGCTGCCAAGTAGTCGATACGATAATCGTCTTCAACATAACCATTTTCATCTGGTGTATCCACAGCACCAAGCCCATTTTCAACGATAAACATCGGTTTTTGGTAACGATCCCAAATAGCATTGAGGGTAATACGAAGGCCTAGTGGGTCAATTTGCCAGCCCCACTCTGAAGCTTCCAAATAGGGATTTTTAATAGAGGCAAAGATATTTCCAGCAGTCTTTTCATTAACTTCTGGATCACCTGAAGCCACACGACTTGCATAATAAGAGAAGGAAATAAAATCAACAGTATGCTCTTTAAGAAGGGCCAAATCTTCTTCCGTCATCTCAAGCTCAATGCCATCACGTTCCCACTGTTTCTTAGCATAATTTGGATACTCTCCACGAGCTTGAACATCAGTAAAGAAATAGCTACTACGGTCTTCTTGCATGGCTGCCCAGTAGTCACGTGGATGGGCTGTATTTGGATAATATTGACCTGCTGCCAACACACAACCGACCTTATTTTCAGGGTCAATCTCATGGGCCAACTTCGTCGCCATAGCTGAAGCTACCAACTCATGGTGAGCTGCTTGGTATTTAACCTGCTCCTCATTCTCACCCTCTTCAAAGCAGAGTCCTGCTCCCATAAATGGTGCATGGAGAATCATATTGATTTCATTGAAAGTGAGCCAGTACTTAACCAAACCTTTATAACGTGTGAAAAGGGTACGGCAAAGATTTTCATAGAAGCCAAGCATCTTACGATTACGCCATCCTCCATACTCGGTAATCAAGTGCATTGGACAATCAAAGTGTGTGATGGTCACCAAGGGTTCAATGCCATGTTTATGACATTCCTTGAAGAGGTCCTCGTAAAAGGCAAGCCCAGCTTCATTTGGCTCAGCCTCATCACCCTTAGGAAAAATACGTGACCAAGCAATAGAAAGTCTATAAGTCTTAAAACCCATTTCACCAAAGAGAGCAATATCTTCCTTGTAACGGTGGTACATATCGATGCTTTCCTTAGCTGGATAAAAATAACCATCCTCAAAATTAAACATCTTGCGACGTCCAGTAATAATGGAAAGGCGATCCTCACCAATCGGCACCACATCAACATTGGCTAAACCACGCCCATCAGCATCATAGGCACCTTCACATTGGTTGGCTGCTGTCGCACCACCCCACAAAAAAACGTTAGGAAAAGTTATTTTTTTAGTCATTATTCTACCTCCTATATATTTCGACTTAATATGGTAATAGTATATAATAGCCTGTAATCGTTTTCTTATAGTAAACTACGGAAAACTGATACTATCCTATGATTTTAGACAAAGAATTGAGAGTAGGACTTACTCCTACATTCGATAAGAACTGAATTTCAATCCTCTCACCATTATTACAATTATCAAAAAAAGAGTAAGAACCAACTCTTACTCTACAATTGTTGCTCCAAGAACATTTTTTAAATGCCCAATAGCAAAGTCATGTGCTTCAGGTGTCAAGGAAGCTGTTGCACTCTCTACCACCTCGATATCATAGCCCAAATTATAAGCATCAATAGCCGTATGTAACACACAAATATCCGTTAAAACTCCCGTTAAAACAACTGTCGTCACACGACGCTCACGCAAACGAATATCCAAATCTGTTCCTGAAAAAGCCGAATAGTGACGTTTGTCCATCCAAAAGACACGATGGTCATCCTTGATGGCATCATATACACCAGCTAACTTACCATAAAGTTCTCGTCCGTCTGTCCCTGCAATATTGTGAGGCGGAAAGAGTTTAGTCTCAGGATGGAAAGTATCCCCCTCATCATGTCGGTCCATGGCAACAAAGATATAATCTCCATTGTCATAAGCTTCTTGCGTTACCTGAGCAATACGATCTTCAATGGCTTGGGCAGGCTTACCAGCCGTCAACTTCCCATCATCTGCCACAAAATCATAAGAGTAATCAATTGAAATCAATGCCTTGGTCATAAAACCTTCTCTTCTCCTTTTAAAAAAGTGCAGCGACCTCAGCCTACCTCACTTCTATTCAATGTTTTATTCGTATTCTTTCAATTTGTCGTAGATACCTTCGTTAAGGACTTTAAGATAAGTTCCTTTCATACCAAGCGAACGACTTTCAATAATACCAGCTGATTCTAATTTACGAAGAGCATTAACAATAACAGAACGAGTGATTCCAATACGGTCCGCGATAACAGAGGCTGTCAAACGACCTTCTAAACCGTCCAACTCATTCAAAATAGCTGAAACTGCCTTGATTTCTGAGTAAGACAAGGTGTTAATAGCCATATTAATAGCTGTTTGTTTACGAATCGTTTCTTCCAAGTTTTCTGTTTGAAGATTCAACAATTGCAAACCAACTACTGTAGATGCAATCTCAACCAAGATAAGGTCGTCGTCCACAAAATCATGGTCGTTACGCCAAATAATGAAAGAACCAAGACGCATACCACCACCATAGATTGGTGCAATTGTCGTTAAACCGTCTGGAAAATCATCTTTTGATTCCACTGGGAAAATGGTCAAGTCACTGTCAATACCGATATTTTCTTGAGTATCATAAACACGGCTGATACCACGTGTGTATTCCTCTGGAAGTTGTTTCGCTTCAAAAAACTCTTCCACACGGTCAGTGTTGGTTTTGTATTTCATAGCAAAACCAAGGAGAGCACCACCACCATTTACGATAGCAGCATTACAATCAATAATATCTGCCAACTGAGCAGCCATGTTGTTGTATGGAAGATCTCCTTCCAAGCTATCTACTGAGCGTTGCAAGATAGAAGTAATTTTACGTGTTTTAGCCAGCAAATTCGCCATTTTTATTATCTTCACTTTCTATTTATAATCTTAATAATCTCAGGTCCTGTACCAAGCATATCCGTTAAGACCCGCTAGCCCTATCATTATAGCACACCTGACCTAAAAATTGCAAATAATTATCTGAAAATTATTTATTATTCTACTATTCATTATATTATGTCTTTTTCAAGGAAAACGTTCGGATTTTAGGTAAAAACGACTCCTTTTTAAGCAAGATAAAAACCGGACAAGCCTTTTTGTCCAGTTTTCACGAATTTAGCGCTTGTAATATGACAAAACACGTTCGATTTTATTTCCAAGATCAGCCAATTCTTCCACACGAGGAAGGTAGACAATACGGAAGTGGTCCGGTTCATTCCAGTTAAAGCCTTTTCCTGGAACCAAGAGGACTTTTTCCTTCTTCAAGAGACGAAGACAGAACTCTTCATCATCGTCAATATCATACATGTTACGGTCAATCTTAGGGAAAATGTAAAGACCTGCATCTGGCTTAACAGCTGTAAGTCCTGGAATATCGTTTACTGTGTTTGTAATAAACTCACGTTGTTCATAAATACGACCACCAGGAATCAGGAGCTCATCAACAGATTGGTAACCACCAAGTGAAGTCTGAATTACGTGTTGAGAGAGCACATTAGAACAAAGGCGCATATTAGACAACATATTAAGCCCTTCAATATAGCCCCGAACATTCTTCTTAGGCCCAGAAAGAACCATCCAACCCACACGGAAACCACAAATACGGTGAGATTTAGAAAGACCATTCATAGATACACAGAAAACGTCTGGTGCAAGACTTGCAATAGCAATGTGCTTCTTACCATCCATAACCAAGCGGTCATAAATCTCATCCGCAAAGATAATCAAGTCATTTTGGCGTGCAATATCAACAATCTGTTCAAGAACATCTTTAGGGTAAAGAGCACCTGTAGGGTTATTCGGATTGATGATAACAATAGCCTTAGTATTTGATGTAATCTTTGATTTGATATCATCAATGTCTGGATACCAGTTAGATTTTTCATCACAGACATAGTGCACAGCGTTACCGCCAGCTAGACTGACACAGGCAGTCCAAAGAGGATAGTCTGGCATTGGGACCAAAACCTCATCTCCATCATCAAGCAAGGCCTGCATAGACATGGAAATCATTTCTGAAACACCATTACCAATATAAATATCATCAATATCTACATTTGGGAATCCCTTTAGCTGGCAATACTGCATAATCGCCTTACGAGCTGAGAAAATCCCTTTACTATCCGAATACCCTTCACTGTTACGAACATTCATAATTAAATCACGAATGACTTCATCTGGTGCTGTAAAACCAAATTCCGCAGGATTTCCTGTATTAAGACGGAGAATTTTTTCACCGTTGGCAATCATACGGTTGGCCTCATCCAAAACTGGACCACGAATATCATAGGCAACGTGTTCCAACTTTGATGATTTATCAAATGTTTTCATAAATTAATCCTTTCAAAAGATACTAAAGCAGATACATCTAGTAGAAAATAAAAAAATTCAACACCTGATGGAGATTTCCACTTTTATTGACACCAACTTTAGGCTCGGCCATTTCATTTGGTATCATTTCTGAAGACTTGTCTTCCTCTTTTTTAATTATCATGTTTCTTACGAAGCTAATAACAGATTGTATTATACCTCTTTTTCAAGCAATCTTCAATTTTTAGATAATACTGAAATCTTCACATTACCAAGAGCATCCTAAAGTAAGCAGTCAAAAAAAGATTTCAGAAAATCTATAACAACGCTTTCATTTTTTAGATTAAAGGAGTATAATAAAGCTAAAGATAGGAGGTAGAGCTTATGTCTCAACAATATGAACGTATTATGGTAGCTATCGACGGTTCTTACGAATCAGAACTGGCCTTTATTAAAGGTGTGCACGTTGCAAAACGTAATAATGCTCAGTTACTATTGGTACACGTTATCGATACACGCGCCCTTCAAAGCGTTGCGACTTTCGACTCTTATATCTATGAAAAACTAGAAGACGAAGCTAAAGCTGTTTTGGCTGACTTTGAACGCCAAGCCAGAGAAGCTGGTTTAACCAAGATTCGCAAAGTTATTGAGTTCGGTAATCCTAAGAGCCTCTTGGCTGTTGATATCCCTGATAAGGAAAATGTTGACCTTATTATGGTTGGTGCCACTGGTCTCAATACTTTTGAACGCTTGCTTATTGGTTCATCTTCTGAGTACATTCTCCGTCACGCAAAAGTTGACTTGCTCATTGTTCGTGACTCTGAAAAAACACTTTAGTCACCTCTCACAAGCACCTATGGTGCTTTTCTCATATGAAAAAGAACCGAGATTTTAACTCTCAGTTCTTTTTTGTTCTATTTTTCAGACTTTGCTGCTTCAGACATCACTGCTGACTCTGAAGTTGACTGACTTTCTATGGCCAGGTCTTCACTAGCAGACTGACTTGAGGCACCTGCTTGCTCCAAAGCAAGGCTAGTTGAAAGACTCTCACGCTCCGCTTCCTGACTAAGGCTAGCTTCAACAATCATGAGTTCCTTTTGACGTTCTGTTTCACGAAGATACTCACGTTCTTCTTGTTCTTCCTGACGTCGTCTTTCTTGCTCACGTCTTTGAGCT
Organism: Streptococcus sp. 1004_SSPC; assembly: GCF_001069025.1. Taxonomy (NCBI): domain Bacteria; kingdom Bacillati; phylum Bacillota; class Bacilli; order Lactobacillales; family Streptococcaceae; genus Streptococcus; species Streptococcus sp. 1004_SSPC. The sequence goes on from NZ_JWGQ01000052.1 coordinate 10,553, forward strand.
TTCTGACGTTCACGCTTAGCATGGCGTTTTTGCGTCTCATCAATCAAGACCTTAGTGTTGTCTTTAATACGCATCCACTTAATAAGACGAACCAAGAGTCTCCATAGGAAAACAATAATCGATTCTGCAAAAAGAAGAATCTCAACCAGAATAACACCTAGCAAGCTCCAAGCCATGAAGAGTGTAATCAATAATTGCGTGAAAATCTTCTTCAAGTCACCCAAATGATTGTTGTGAATATTAAGAGTCTCAAGGAAAAGATCTAAAATTCCTTGCAAGAGGTGTGATTTAACCGATTTATCTCCCTCTAAGCTCAAGTCCGTTTGAACTTCTGCCGGAGTAACAACGGTTAAGTCACCATCTTGGTAGACGTCAATACGGTCTCCTAATTTTATATCAAAATCAAAAAGCGTGCGATCTATTTTCTTAAGTCGCCCGTCAGGATGACTGAGATAAACAAAGTCATCATCAAATTTTAAAATACGAAACATAATTTACCTGCTATTTATTGCTCCCTAAATAATAGCAAAGTTAAAAAGCCCTTGTCAAGAGCTTCTTTTTCAATCCAAGGTTTTGACACCGATACGATTTTTATACTCTTGATAGGTTTCCGTATGCATAAGAGCCTTAGCATTTTTAACACGGTCTGCAGTTGGTGGTTTGACACCTTCCAATGGATAAGGGATGCCAAGTTCACGCCATTTAAACTCACCCATTGTATGATAGGGAAGAATTTCAAATTTATCGACATTTTTCAAGGTCTTTACAAACTCACCAAGCTTAACCAAGTGTTCGTCAAAGTCTGTCAAACCAGGTACCAAGACATGGCGAATCCAGACTGGAACTTGTTTATCAGACAGATATTGAGCAAATTCCAAAATATTCTTATTAGGTTGACGAGTCACAAACTTGTGTTGTTCGGGGTCAATCTCTTTGATGTCAAGTAGGACCAAGTCTGTCACAGCCAAAAGTTTGTCAACAACTTCATGATACTCAGGAGTATTGCGGTAAACAAACCCACAAGTATCAAGCGTACAATGAATTCCTAGTTTCTTAGCCTCTGTAAAGAGGGCAGTGACAAAATCAATCTGAAGCATGGCCTCACCACCTGATACAGTGATACCACCATGCTCACCCCAGAAATGACGGAAACGAAGAGCCTCATCTAAGACATCTTCAACTGTACGTTCAACAGCCTTATTTGACTCCATAGCCCAAGTATCTGGGTTATGACAATATTGGCAACGCATCTTACAGCCTTGCATGAAAACAATAAAACGGATACCAGGACCATCTACAGATCCAAAACTTTCGGTTGAATGAACAAGTCCAGTCACCTGACTGTAATCAATATCTGCCATGGCAGCCTCCTTGAAAACGCTTTTTACATGATTTTATTATACCTCTTTTATCGGAAACATGCTCCATATCTGCCTGAATTCAAGCAAAGGTTATACTATAATACATCTGAAATTACAATATAACTATACTATACCAGAAGAAAAAGTAAAAAGCTGGAAGAATCCAGTTTTTTTATTATCTATACGATTAGGCACGTTTCTTAAATCCCAATAAAACTGCAAGAGCAAGGAAGAATGTTCCTACAAATGTCAAGATTGCAGTTGATGCTTCACCAGTCTTGGGAAGAGTGACTTCTTTACCTTTGGCATCTTTACCAGTCAATGTACCGTCAGCATTCACTTTGAATCCTTTACTTCAGGAGCAACAAGACTTGTTGTACCGTCATTATCGGCAACAACAAGTTGACTATTTTGTGTAGAAACGATTGTTTGACCAGCTGCTGTGATAACTGGTGGTGTCACAGTAACAACAGGTTGACCATTAACGTTGACTGAAGGAACTTCAGGTGATTAAGGGGCCTCACTTGTATTTATATCTGTATCATTTTTTGGCTGCGTAAGAACAGTATCATTTGTCGCAATGCCGTCATCTGCAAAAGAAGTTACTGGTAGAAAAGCTCCTAGAGTAAGGGTGAGTAAAAGCAAGCTACTATGTATAGAATATAGAGATTTTTTAGAAGCTATTAAAATTTTCCTTTTTCATTTATCAGTTAATTTATATTCTGTCATAAAAAGAAATAGAGAAGCGTTTTAATCAAAATCTTATTTATTTTTATTCTTAATCTACCATCATTTCAAAAACTGTTTAAATTACTTCAAAAAACAAGGTCGCAGGACAATAATAACTAGATGTTTTATTGAAATATAAAAACATAGCGATTTTCATCCATTTTCTAATCTAATTACATCTATTAAAAACATTTAGCAAAAAGATAATAAAAAGCGCTTCCTATTCAAAGGAAAGAAGGCGCTCAATTATCATTATCTTACTTTTTAGCTCTAGTCTTTTCTAATCTAAAGCTGGTAAATTCTATTCTCCTGCTTCTTCTGGAGCTGATGTGATGATTACCTTAAGTTTGGTTACGCGACCATCCTTAACCTTATCGTTAATAAATTCAAGATGTTTGTCCTTGTTGATAACTTCATAATGTTCCTTGACTTCTTGAGTGGGAATTGCTCCTACACCAGTCAAATAATAGCCTGCAATAGTATCAACATCATCACTTTCAAGCTCTGTGTCAAAGTGTTCATTGAAGTCATTAAGAGTCATAGCCCCCTCAACAATATAGGTATTCTCTCCTATTTCACAAACTTCCACACTAGCTTTATCTGTTTCGTCATCAATTTCACCGACGATTTCTTCCAAAAGATCCTCGAAGGTCACCAGACCAGCCACACCACCATATTCATCAAGCAAAATGGCCATTTGATTATTGGTGTTACGAAAGGCTGCCAAGAGGTCATCAACGAAAATTGTTTCTGGAACAAAGAGGGGGTCATTCATGATGCGGCGAAGCTTAACATTCTCAAAACCAAGCTCATAACCCGCTTGAAGGAGGTTTTTAGTATGGATTACACCGATAATTTTATCCTTATCATCTTCGTAGACAGGGATACGAGAGAAGCTTTGTTTTAGAATGGCTTGGATATTTTCCTGAGTATTGTCTTCAATATCAATCATGAAGGCATCTGTACGAGGAACCATGACTTCACGCGCCATTAATTCATCAAGAGAAAAGACACCTTGAAGCATTTCGATTTCTTCAGCCTCAAGTGTATCTTCGCTCTTGGTCAACATGTACTCGATCTCATCACGAGTCATCTGCTCATCCGCATCATCAAAAGTCATAGGTGTTAAACGAGACACAAGATTTGTCGATGCTGAAAGAATCCAAACAAAGGGACTAACAATCTTACCAGTAACAATAATGACAGGCGCTGAGTAGATGGCTAGATTTTCTTTAAGATTCATGGCAATACGCTTAGGATAAAGCTCACCAAAAACGATAGAAATATAAGTCAAGATCACCAAAGATACCACGCTACCTGCTGTTTTAGCCCAGGCTACGTGGCCAAACCAGGTCGCTATGACTGCTCCTAGCGAAGCAGAGAGACTGGCCCCTTGCAAAAGACTGATAAAAGTAATACCAACCTGAATAGTCGATAAGAAATTATTGGGATTTTCAAGAACCTTTAGCAGACGAATAAATTTCTTGTCGCCTTCTTCAGCCTTTTGTTCCACACGTGAACGGTTTAGTGATACTAAAGCCATCTCAGACGCTGAGAAAAAGGCCGTAAGCAAGGTTAAAATTAGTAATAAAATAAATTGAAATAATAAGGACTGACCACTAGAGTCTTCCATTTTATCTTCTCCTCTAAAAAAATTCTGACTTCCATTATATCACAATTTTCCAATATAGGTTCCTATTTTATGCTATAATTAGAGTAATTTATCATCGAAGGAGAGACTTATGTCACTTATACGCTTAGAAAATGTCAGCTTGGCTCGCCAAGGAAAAACACTCTTGTCCGAACTTAACTGGACAGTTGAAAAAGACCAGACCTGGGCTATCCTTGGACTTAATGGTGCAGGGAAATCAACACTTCTACGCTTATTGACAGCTGAATTCTTTCCTTCTGAAGGTCATGCTGAAATACTTGGCTATGCCTTTGGTAACGGGGACATCACGGGTCTTCGCAAACATATCGGTATTGTCAGTTCCTTCATCACTGAGCGTCTGCCTAAGCATATGACCGCTGAAAAAATCGTCCTTACTGGTAAATACAAGAGCTCAATCCTCTACAAGGCATATGGGGATAAGGAGTTGCAAGAAGCTAAGGACATGCTGACCTCACTTGGTGCTGGGGATTTGATAGGTCGTAAATACCATGACCTCTCTCAAGGAGAAAAACAAATTTGTTTGATTGCTCGCAGTCTCATGGAAGATCCTGACATCATTATCCTTGATGAAGCGACTGTTGGCTTGGACCTATTTGCTCGTGAAAAGCTCTTGCGTCAGATTGATCGTATCACCTCGCTTCCTCATGCTCCGCTGGTTCTTTACGTCACTCATCACGCTGAGGAAATTACCGAAAACATGGACCATATTCTCCTACTCCGTCAAGGAAAAATCGTAGCACAAGGACCTAAAAATGATGTCATCACACCAGAAGTTTTAGCTGACTTCTACCAAAACCCTGTTCAAATTATTCCAATTGATGACCATCGTTTTTACATTAACCCACTTCTCTAAAAACCGATCAATATTAGCTTGATTTAGGGCTAATTTACGAACAACATTAAAGAAACAAGTCCCTTAGACTATAAGTCTGGGGGATTTGTTCTTTCATCATTACTTCTCTTTTATTTGAGATACACCATACAAAATTAAAGCTAGAAGGACAAGGTGTTCTATAGACATTCTTGAATAAAATAAATAGTGCAGCGACTATATATAAGCGGCTTTTGTCAGAGATTTTACTGTGTGAGGAAATCTTTTGACTTTTACCAATTCAATAACAAAACAGTTCTTTTTTTGACCGAATAGATTCTAAGATTAACCACATAGACATATGATATTGTCCGAGAGCTACCCTTTCGATACATTAGTAAGTGTTAAAACAACAGATCTTCAGATATAGAAAGAGAGGTAGAAACATGACTAAAGTAACAGGTTTTGGATTAATCGGTACAGCAGTAACAGTTATCATTTACAGTATTCCCGGCTTCCCAAAAATAGAGACTTCCCTTGGGCCACTCTTTCCAGTTGCCTTATTGATCTTCTTTACAATTGAGAATCTCATGAAAAAAAGATTATAAATCTAGCCTCATTAGTATCTTGACTGGGCTGATGATTGCTAATGCAATCTATGACCTACTCCCTATTCCTACCGAAACTCTGATTGTTGCCGGTATCCTAGTAGGCCTAGGATTGGGCTATCTCTTTCCTGACCACGATAATGAGAAAAACAAACATTAAAAGAAGCCAAATTAATAACTTGGCTTCTTTTTTACTCTAAATTCTTTCTTAAGCTCCCCTTCGGGCCAGATTAATCATATCATAGGTCAAAGTATTGCTTGTTTCTTTGAGAGAATAGTCCTCCAAAGTATTGACTTCCTTACGAAGCTGTTTGGCATAACGACTAGAAATAAGCTCAGCCTGTTCATATTCGTTGATAACCTTACGTTCCAAATAATAGCCTCGCAACATTTCATCAACATTGTCTGGATTTAAGTGGGTGATAACCCTCTCGACAAAGGCTCCTGATTGGATAATTTCAGCCTCTCGAAGTCGACTGCGTTTCAAATAAGACAAAAGATCTGAATGATAGACACCTTCCAGGTTGCTCAAGGCTTCCAAAACCTGCTCAGTATTTGTTAAATAAAGCTCAGTCATATGGTCACGATTTTCCTCAGTCAATCGAGGACCTCGCCTATTCTCCTCTTGTTCAATTCGAAACTTGAAGGTAAGAGCTAAGTGCAAAATTCTACGAATGCCACGAACGAAAACAGCAAAGGCATAAGAGAGACTAGAAACAAAACCTCGGTTAATACGACGCTCTAAGCCCTTGATATAACGTTGGTAGAGATTGTATTCGAGTTCTGAAATCTTACCCTTCTTGTAGGCATATTCCAGACCCTCACTCTCAATTTCCATAATCATGACTCGGATATTGGCCAACTCTTTTTTGACATCATTTGATTCCTGCTCCAAGATTAAATCTTCCAAGCGTTGATTGTAGTTGTCAATAGTAGCATAGACAGATCCTTGATTAGTTGACTGTTTTAGATCTTTTTCCAACTCACCGACCACATCATTAAGAATGGCAATCTGCATATAATGGTTGGTCGTATGAGCTGGTCCAGTCGCTAGCTTAGGTAGGACTAAAATACCTATCAAGAAGCTCAATAGCGTAACACCCGCTACCGTAAAGAGTAAGAGACTGTGTTCTAGCGCAGTCATATTGGCAATCGGAAGCAAAAGGATTGTTGCAATCGAAACCGTTCCTTTTACGCCAGAAAAAGTCAAAAGCGTAGCACCCTTCCATATTTTTTTCAATGACCGTTTGGTCCGCCAAGCTCTTTGGGCAAACACTGCGCTAATCATGACAAATCGAATTCCAAACATGATCGCTGTTAACAAGACGATGGCAAGAAACATCCAAAGCGTATCACAAGTACTGATAGACAGTACTGGGGTTGCTAAGGTTGGCAGTTCCGTCCCCAGAAGGAAAAAGACCATACCATTAAGCATGAAGGTAATGGTTCCCCAAATCGTATGGGAAACACTATCCAGTTTGGCATCAAAAACGGTGATTTTTTTGAAACGACTGGCAAGCGAAATCCCTGCTACGACAACAGCAATAATTCCAGAAGCATGAATTTCCTCGGCTACAAAATAAGAGGAGATCGGTAGTACCAGCTCTAGTAAGAGAGCACCTGTGACATCTGCAGCATCCATATTATCCAAAATGGTCAAAAAGAGGCGATTAAATAGGGCTGTAATCAAGCCAACCAAAAAACCACCAAGCACAGAGATAACCAAATTCCAGCTCGCATCCAGGATGGAGAAGGCACCCGTTGTCAAAGCGGTCACTGCCACCTGAAAGGCGACCAAGCCAGAGGCATCATTCAGCAAACCCTCTCCCTGCAGAATATAACTAATCCACTTTGGAAAACTGAAACGTTTAGAAATAGCGGAATAGGCAACCAAATCCGTTGGACCAAGAGCGGCACCGATTGCTAGACAGGCAGACAAGGGCACCGAAGCAGGCAAGACGGCCTTAGCAAGATAGCCGATTCCCAGTGTAGACACGAAGATGACTGGAAAGATCAAAAATAGAATGAGTTTCCAGTTACGGAGAATACTGGTAATGTCACTCTCTTCGCCCTCACGAAAAAGCAAGGGAGCAATAATAAACGCTAGAAAAAGTTCCGTTTCAAGCTCAAAAACTTCCCCCTTAAGAAGAAAACCAATACCAACCCCAAAAATAATTTGAATCAAAGGTAGGGGAAGACGTGGAAAGACACGATTGATAACGTTCGATAAAATCAAGCTAAAAAAAAGAACAAGCAAAGCTAATGATAAATGCATAGTTCCTCCTAACCTTCCTTATGACAACAGTTTGAGAATAGTTCTTTTTGCTTGCGAATTTTTTTATCAATGGCAGTCACGTCTTCTTTTGCTAAAAGTTTATGGCAACGTTCGACCTCAAGACTAGCTAACTTTTTCTTAATTTTAGCCGTTTTACGATTATCAACCTTTTTCAAAGTATCTTCGGCACTTTGCTTATCTATATATTTGACCTGCATATCTGCAAGCTTTTCTTTAATATCTGTAATCATTGTAATTTCTCCAACATCACCAAAAATGGTGGGGTATTAATTTGATTAAGGGGTTGGTAAAGCATGGCTGTAAAATCACGCTGGTCCAAACCGATAACGTACTCGAGCACAGCATCCTTCTCCATATCGCCGCCATCATGACCATAGTAAATCATAATAGCTAAACGACCACCCACCTCTAGACGGTCAAGAATCTTCTCAATGGCCTCAAGAGTCGTGTGGGGTTTGGTAATAACACTCTTATCTGCAGATGGCAGGTAGCCCAGATTGAAAATAGCTGCACGAATAGGTTCCGTGACATAACGGTCCAGATTTTCATGGCCATCTAAAATAAGTTGCGCATTTTCAATTTCCAAGTCCGACAAGCGTTGACGAGTCTTTTCGAGCGCCTGCTCCTGCACGTCAAAAGCATAGACCTTCTTGGCAAGGCCAGCCAGAAAGGCTGTATCATTACCGTTTCCCATGGTTGCATCAACAGCAACACTCTCGTCATCCAGCACTTCTGCTAGAAAGTCATGAGACAGATGAATTGGTAGTTTAATCATGCTTTCTCCTCCTTCTCGCTAGCTGCTTTGCACCCTTGCCATGAGTCACGACGTTCCATCTCTTTGTCAATAGCATTGAGGACTTCCCACTTATTGAGACTCCACATAGGACCAATCAACATATCTCGCGGCGCATCACCAGTGATTCGATGAATAACGATATCCTCAGGGATGATTTCCAACTGGTCACAGATGATGGACACATACTCTTCCTGACTCAGTAATTTAAGACGTCCCTCGTGGTAGTCCCTTTGCATACGCGTATTGGTCATCAAGTGGAGGAGGTGGAGTTTAATTCCCTGAATGTCATTATCCGTCACACAACGGCGAACATTTTCCACCATCATCTCGTGGGTTTCCCCTGGCAGCCCATTAATCAGATGCGATACAATCTCAGCCTTTGGCGCACGCTCACGCACGCGCTTAACCGTCTCCACATAGAGATCATAACTGTGTGCTCGGTTAATAAGCTCCGACGTCTCTTCATAAGTCGTTTGCAAGCCAAGTTCAACGGTCACATGCATACGTTCTGTGAGTTCTGCCAGATAATCAATCACATCGTCTGGCAAACAGTCTGGACGGGTACCGATATTGATTCCAACAACACCAGGCTCATTGATAGCCTGTTCGTAGCGTTCCTTAATAACCTCAAGCGGCGCGTGGGTATTGGTAAAATTTTGAAAATAAACCAGATATTTCTGAACTTCTGGCCACTTGCGGTGCATGAAGTCAATCTCATGGTAAAACTGCTCACGAATCGGTGCCTCAGGAGCTACAATAGCGTCACCAGACCCTGATACTGTGCAAAAGGTACAGCCACCGTGAGCAACTGTTCCATCACGGTTGGGACAATCAAAGCCCGCATCTATAGGAAGTTTGAAAATCTTTTCGCCAAAAATTTCACGATAGTAATCATTGACTGTTCTATAACGTTTTTTCATAAAGACTATTATAACACTTTGCCCTAAAAAAGAGAGTAAGACTAGGACAAAAATCATGGATTTCTGCCTGTCCCACTCTCGCTTCTTATTTAGTTTTTTTCAAATAATCAATGGCTTCTTGAGCTGTTTTAATAGGGACGATTTTCATCTTGGTCCCCAGTTTCTTGGCAGCTTCCTTGGCCTCTTGATAATTAGTCTTGGCATCCGGATCAACCTTTTTCATTTCCTTAGTTACTGGATTATTTGGCACGAAGAAAATGTCTGCGCCACTATCAGCCGCTGATTTCACCTTAAGGTAGGCACCACCGATATCACCAACCGAACCATCTTTTTCAATAGTTCCTGTCCCAGCAATCTTACGGCCAGCCTTAAGATCTTGACCAGACACCTGATCGTAAATAGCTAAGGTAAACATAAGACCAGCGCTCGGTCCGCCAACACCATCTAGTTTAAACTTAACATTCTCAGGACTCTTGACCTCAGTATGGTCCGTTAGGCCGATACCAATACCATTTTTGCCATTGGCAATCTTAATAATCTTACCAGTAGCAGTCTTTTCTTTGTCATCTGTCGTATAAGTGACCTTGACCTTTGAACCTAGCTTAAGCCCTTGAACGTATTTAATCAAGTCAGTAGAATTATCAAAGGTTTTGCCATTAACAGCCGTCACCGTATCAGCGATATTGAGGACACCCTTGAAGCTAGAATCATCAGCAACCTGAAGCACATAGACACCCATATACTCCAAACTAGCCTCCTTACCAGCCAGTGTCAAGCCCTGATAAATCGCTTGGTTTTGAGAAGTCTCCATGTAAAATTGGTTAATACGCATGAAATCTTCATCAGAGTAATTTCCAGTTGCCTCTTCAGCTGTTTGAAGCTTTGCAAAATCATTAAGCTGAGCATAGAGCATCAAGGCCAAAGTCGCCTTGGTTTGGGCCACCGCCACAAAATTGTAGGATCCTTTTGAATCATCAGCTTTCTTATCTACAGTCAAGACTTCCTTGGTATCAAAAGCACCACCCGGAAGCTCAACATAATAATTATTTAGCGGGAAAAAGAGGGCAAAAAGGAGGAAAAGTACCGTAAAAATACTTAATAACCACCACTTAATACGCCACATTTTCTCTAATAGTAATTTAGATTTTGTCTTGTTTGCCACGCTTGGCCTCCACTTCCTTAACAACTGCTTGCGGAACATAAGAGCTAATGTTCCCCTCAAAATAAATCAACTCACGTACACGACTGGAAGACACTGGTGTCACCTCATGACTAGCAATCAAATAAACCGTTTCTAATTCAGGCGCTAAACCTTTATTGAAATAGTCCATATTGGCCTCATAGTCAAAATCTGTCGCATTGCGAAGGCCTCGAACCAGATAAGTCACACCAAGCTCTCTGGCGACATCTACAGCCAGACTATCGTGAGCCGTTATAACCTTGACATTGGGAAAATCTGCTACAACCTCTTCCAAGATACGCTTGCGAGTCTCAATGTCCCAGAAGCCCTGCTTATTTTTATTATAAAATAGTCCAATATAGAGCTCATCAAAGAGCTTGCTGGCTCTGGCAATGATATCCATATGCCCATTGGTAATTGGATCAAAAGACCCCGTAAACATAGCAATCTTTGTCATAGCATTCCTTTCTACAACTTACCTATCAAAGGCTAACGCACGTAAACGGTCACCTTACTGATACCATAGGTTTTCTGCTTCCAAATCCCAAAGTTTGAAATTTCTTCAGGCAAGTCCACTGCCTTATCCGTCTCGCAAACCAACATAACTTCTTCAGCCAAGAGCCCTTGCTCCTCTAACTGAGTAATATTGGCCACAATCTGCTCTTTGGCATAAGGCGGATCTAAAAGCACCAAGTCAAATTGACCTGTCAATTGGGTCAGTGCACGCGCTGCATCCATCTTCAAAAGCTGGAACTGCTTCTCACTCTTGGTTATTTTGATATTTTCCTGAATAATGGCTTGTGCCCGACGGTCTTTCTCCACGAGGACAGCAGACGACATGCCACGACTAATAGCCTCAATGGCCAGACTACCACTCCCAGAAAAAAGATCCAAAACACGTCCTCCATCAAAGAAAGGACCAATCATATTGAAAATGGCACCCTTGACCTTGTCCGTTGTTGGACGAGTCGTTTTGCCTTCTAACGTTTTAAGCGGACGTCCGCCAAAATCACCTGCTACAACACGCAAGTCGGTCACCTCATTTTTACTGATTTTTAGTAAGACTTTTCTATTATACCAAAAAACCACACATAGATGTTGATCCAAAGGGGACTAGACAAACTAAAGACCAGCAAACAAACACAAAAAACTGGCTCTATAATTTCTGTAGTGGGTAAAACCACCATAGAGATTATAGAGCTTTTTGATTACAGACAAAAAGTCACAGACGAACTATAATGAAAAGCAACCAAACCATCATTAGGAATGAATACCACAGAATTAACCGGAATTAAAAACCCTAACATCATTATTTCTTTTATTATAGATATGTCAGAAGCCAATATTCCACTAGCTCGAAGACTCTTTTCAAACGACGAAATCATTATTGAGCGTTCCAACATCATCCATCACCTTGGTCGAGCATTCTTAAAGATAAGAATTGCCATCATGAGCCAGTTTGACAAGAAATCGCTATCCTATCAAGCCTTGAAAAATCACTGGAGACTCTTTCAAAAGGACAGACGTAGGTTATCTTGTAAATCATTTCACTCGAAGACCTTCTGTCACCACCTAAGTCCACATGAAGTCATTGAGAAATAAGCCACAATAAAAAGGACTATCAAGTCCTCTTATAGATTTTCACATTAACCCACTAAATACTTATACAAGAAAACAGCACAAGCAGATGCAATAAATGGTATGATAACTGGCACAAATGCATACCACCATTGTGAATTTTTTTCTTCTTCCCCTGTAATTGAGTTTGGAAGGAAAGTATATACAAGACGAGGTCCAAGGTCACGCGCAGGATTAAGTGCTGGCCCTACACCCCCACCAAAAATCATCACAAGTCCTACTGTCAAAAGTCCTAATACAATAATAGCGCTAGTCATAGCACCACCGGTTTGGATTGAGGCTTGAGCTTCAACGGCCGAACGATTATAACCTGCTTGTGTATATTGGGCAATCATTTGCTCAACAACTTGTGAACCATAATAGTGTTTTGTCAAGAACATTGTTCCAAAGACGAAGATAAATGATCCAAAGAACTCACTCAAGCCACCATGGATCCAAGCCATATTTCGATTTTCTTCGTCGCTAACTGTTGCAAATGTACTAAGAATCAAATGATCACTTTCAATTGTATTATATTTTTTATACTGTGTAACAACAATAATCAATTGTCCAATAATTGCACCTAAAAATTGCGCAGTAACATATTGAATAACTTGACCCCACTCAAAGTAACCGCTTGCTGCCAAGCCAACTGTAATAGCTGGGTTGAGATGACTACCAGAAATGCTCGCAAACATAAGAACTGAAACCATTACTCCAAAACCATAACCTAGAGCAACCATCAATCTATTAACCTTACGATCACCGTTTCCATTTGCTACAACATTTGTAACAACACCATTACATAAAATAACTAAAATTGCCGTTCCAAGAAATTCTGCGATATACTTCATAGTCCATGTGATATCCATGTCTCATTTCCTCCTTTTATCTATGGAATTATATCAAACTACACCTGAAAAGTAAAGATAAGCTAGTTTTAGTCGTTAAACTATTGAATTAGTTCCCTCCTCATAATCTTTAAATTAGTCGCATTATAATCAATAATTATTAGAATATAATTGATTTTAGCCTAATATCAATCCTACCTATACTATCATACAGGCCGTTTATCATAATAACTCAACAAACCTTTATCACATATCTTACAAAATAAGCTTGCTGGTTAACAGACTAGTTTTCACTTAACAAGGACTTTTTTGACATAAATTCCTTCTATTAGTAAAACTTAAAAAATCAAAAACCATCACTCTAATATAGTTTTAGTTCTATTCATGATCTACTATAAGGAAAAAAATCATTTTTCCCGAGTTTCCATTCATTTTACTTATCACCGAGTGCAGTCACGTAGTTGTAAGCTTCGATGCCAGCTGTGGCACCATCCCCTACGGCTGTTGTAATCTGGCGAAGGTCTTTCTGACGGACATCTCCAATGGCAAAGATACCTGGAATACGTGTCGCCATCTTATCATCTGTAATTACCCAACCGTCCTGGTCAGTGATGTCGAGACCAGTCAAGTAATCTGAAACAGGATCAAGTCCCACATAAACGAAGACACCGCCAAATTCGTGGTTAGTCACCTCACCAGTTTTGACATTCTTGATATCAACACTGCGAACCTTGATGTCATCACCCTTGATTTCTTCAACGACTGAATCCCAGATAAACTTGACCTTTTCATTGGCGAAGGCACGGTCTTGAAGGACCTTTTGGGCACGCAATTCGTCACGACGGTGAACAATGGTCACGCTGTTGGCAAAGCGTGTCAAATAAATTCCTTCTTCAACAGCAGAGTCTCCACCACCAACAACCAAGAGGTCTTGATTACGGAAGAATGCACCATCACATACCGCACAGTAAGATACCCCACGGCTGTTGTACTCTTCTTCACCAGCAACACCAATGTGGCGGTGTTTAGCACCAGTCGCAATGATAACTGTCTTGGTTTGGTACTCCTCGTCACCAGTTTTGACAACTTTATAATCGCCCTTGTCTTCGATACCAGACACGATACCATAAAGATTTTCAACGCCCAATTTTTCCAAGGGTTCAAACATCTTCATGGATAATTCTGGACCAGAAATACTTTCAAAACCAGGGTAATTTTCAATATCAGATGTGTTATTCATCTGTCCACCAGGAGCACCTTGCTCCAAAGTTGCCACTTTAAGGTTGGCACGGGCTGCATAAAGTGCTGCCGTCATTCCCGCAGGACCAGCTCCAATAACAATTGTATCGTACATGATTAACTCCTTATATGATTTTCTTGTAAAGATATCTTACACCTAATGTGCCAACAAAGCTAGAATTATGCATTCAGTACGATAAGAATCGCCATAAAAGCAAATGCCAATACTGGAATCGAAACCATCGACATCATAATAGCATCATAGAGGGCACCTTGACGCTCCTTAACGGTTTTGTCTGCACGACGTAGGGCACGCCATCCAAGCCAAAGGGCGCCAAGCACCAAGCAAACAAAGAAAGCAATCACAAGGCCTAAGAGATAAAATTTAAAAATATTTAATAACATAAATCATCCTAAAGTAAAAATAGAAAAGGCTGAGACAATATTCTCCAACCTCTGAATCCGAATAGTAATAACTGTGCGGTGTAGTATCTGATTGGACTCCTTAGTCGCCTTTGAAGTACTCGAAAGTTCCTAATCATCCTTGTGGGACTCTGACTATAAACTAGAAATGTAGTCCTATCCCATCACCTTTTCTATTGTAACAAAAATCCCATCTTAAAGGTATTGTTTTGAATAAGAAGCGAAAAATTCTTTTGTTCGCTCTTCTTTTGGATGGTTAAAGATTTCATCGGGTGTTCCTTGTTCAAGGATATGACCTTTTTCAAGGAAAAGCACCTTATCAGCCACTTGATAAACAAAGTTCATGTCGTGACTGACCAAAATCATGGTTTGACCTGACTTAGCCGCATCAGCGATTGATTTTTCAACCTCACCAACCAACTCAGGGTCAAGAGCAGATGTTGGTTCGTCAAGCAAGAGCACATCAGGCTTCATGGCAAGGGCACGGGCCAAGGCCACACGTTGCTTTTGACCACCTGACAAGTGACGTGGGTAGTGATTTTCTCGATTAGAAAGTCCAACCTTAGCGAGTTCTTCTTTCGCAATCTTAGTAGCTTCTTCGTCAGAAAGTTTCTTAACAATCTTAAGACCTTCCTTAACATTATCCAAGGCTGTACGACGTTCAAAGAGGTTAAACTGTTGGAATACCATGGCCAACTTACGACGAAGGGTAAGGATTTGCTCTTTGGTAATTGTTTCGAAATCCACCTTAAAATCATCAATGATAATTGTACCAGAATCAGGTTGTTCCAAATAGTTTAAGCTACGAAGGATTGTTGACTTCCCTGCACCAGAGGCACCAACCAGAGCGACAACTTCACCTTTTTCAATGTCAATATCAATGCCATCGAGAACCTTTTGTCCTGAAAATTCCTTGGTCAAATTTTTGATACTAATCATTAGCGGTCACCTCCAATGCCAGAAATGTCAGTTGCTTCAGGAACCTTAATAGCCATATGATTTTCAACTGAACGACCAATGTTTTCAATCAAGATTGAGATTACCCAGTATACAAGAGCTACTGAGATATAACGTTCAAAGTAACGATAGTCAGCACCACCTAGGATCTGAGCCTGTGCATACATTTCGACGATACCAGCACTGAAGGCAAGTGATGTTCCCTTAGTCAAACCAATCAAACTGTTAATTAAACTTGGTGTCGCAATAACAGCCGCATTTGGAATAATGACACGACGGTAAACCTGTGCTGATGTCATCCCAAGAGAACGGGCAGCTTCGATTTCCCCAGCATCAACAGCCTGAATTGCCGCACGAATAGTTTCACTCATGTATGCCGCTTCGTTAAAGGCAAAGGCTGTAATAGCGAAGATAGCTGGTGGAATCTCATTAATATTCCAATCTAATCCGAATTCGCCATTCAAGTAACGAAGGAAGAGTGGGATACCATAGTAGGTTAACATGAGTTGGACAAGAATTGGTGTCCCACGCAAGAAACTCACAAAAACAGCTTGGATCGGATAAAGGATACGTACTCGATTGATCTTAACAACCGCAAAAACAAGGGCTAAAATCAAACCTAAGAAAGCACCTGCAATGGTCAAACCCAATGTTAAAGGTAAGTGTTCTACAATCTTAGGAACCGCATCAAAGACAGCCTTCCATGAGAAGAGCTTACCAGCTGGCATCCAAGATGAAATCCATTTGAAGACAATTGTAACCAATTGCAAAATATAGCTCCAAAGAATCTCCACTAACCATGATACGGGAATAGCCAAAGCAACAACCACTGCCAAACCAATTAAACCAATGATAACTTGGAGATACCAAGGTGACCGATTAAATGCTTCGATACTCTTTTTCACAATGTTGCCCTTTCTTTCTAAAAAAGTCGGTTAGCCTAGTGCTAACCGTCTTAATATCTTATCATAAATTTTATAATATTCATTTTAGCACGACTCGGAAAGTCTGTGAAATAGTCTTTTCTTATCATAGTGATAAGAAAATCATATCACTGATAACACTATCTTGTTGAGGTTTAAACAGATTTTTGAGAATTTCTCTAAACGAATCCCTATTTTAGGAACAAAGTGAGAATAAACCAAGGCTTTCCGCCGTGAGAAAAACACCTGACACTTTAACGTTTCAGGTGTTCGGAAGTTTTAAGTCCTTAGGCTTAAAACTTAGTCATGGAACTTCGAAGAAGGTCACTGACGTCCGTTGTTACCTAAGGAAATCCTCAAAAGAAAACTTTGTTTTCGATCTAAAGCTGAGACAGCAGTCTCACCTTTTAACCATCTTATTTCAAATCACTGACGTAATCGCCACCAAAGTATTCCTTACTGAGTTTGGCAAGGGTTCCATCCTTCTTGAGCTCTTTGATACGCTTATTGACAAAAGTCTTGAGTTCCTTACCTTGCTTATCATTTGAGAAAAGAAGATATTCAAGGCCATCAGTCTTCATACCGATATCGTCTTTAATCTTGTTTACAGCCAACTTATAGCCTTGATCTTTAACAATGTACTCAGACGAAATGGCATCATAAAGGATAAAATCAATTTTTCCTTCTTGAATGTGTTGAACACGCGTTGAAAGACCAGTTGAGCTAGAAGCGTAGTTGATTGTAATTGGTGTCTTGTCCGCATTGGCGTGGTTCCAATTTTCAAGCAACTGAGCGTAGTTAGAACCAGGAAGCACCTCTGTCGTCTTACCAGACAAATCGTCTAGGCTAGTATACTTGGTACCCTCAACACTGGTGATTGCATAGTTAGAACGTGAAATCGGATCTGAAAAACTATATTTCTGTGCACGCTCTTCATTGTAGTTGAAATCATTAGCTGCAATCTGATAACGTCCAGAATCCACCCCTGTCAAGATGGAATCAAAAGGCGTCGTCACAAACTTGACCTCATACTTGTCCGAATCCTTGAAAACAGCCTTTACCAAATCAATATCATACCCCTTGAAGTCGTCACCTTTTTTGAAAGTGAAAGGCGCCGTATCAGAGTCTGTCGCAACAGTAATCGTCTGCTTTTCACCAGATACCTTACTGTCACTTTTGTTTCCACAAGCTGCCAAAGTCAAAACCGACAAGCCAAGAATCCCTATGCCTGCAAGCCATTTTTTCATATCTATAATCCTCGATACCTTCATTAATAGTTAGTGATAACAGTTTACCATCTTCATCCAAACTCGTCTAATAATAAAAACCTAAGAGGTGATAGATAAAGGTTATAGGGATAAGGCTAGAAATAACAAGATAGAAAAGAGCTGCCATATCAGTGACAACTCTTTTCATCTTTAACATATTACATTAAATATTGATTGTCTAGTATTCATGTGAAATACTATCAACCTATCACTCCTATATAATCCTAAGAGGGAAAACAACTAAAAATAATCTATTATCCACACTACTTGTCCTTACCTGATAACTTATTACTTGAGTCGCTACTATCTTCAGGTTGATAGTCTGACAAATTATCATGGATACGTTCGGCGTAAACGGCTTTACTTCCTGATTCATCATGGCCAACCAGATCCTCGACAAGTTCTTTATAATCTAAGGAACTTCGTTGTGAGATCTTTGTCCTTACCCTTTTCATCATTACTCTTATCAGATTAGTTCCAGTGCTTCAACTTGTCAATATTAATACCATAGAGACTCATGAGGAGAGAACGAACAGCAGCTTCAGCTCCATGGACACTAACAGAGCGCGAAGTAAAAGTCACTGTTGCTTCATTTTCCTTGACTTTAACATCCTTCAGTTTATAGTCCTGAATCTTGCCAATCATATTACGGCGTACCCTGAGAAACTTTGAAAACACTTGAGTTGGTGCCTTAGCATCATAGCCTTCGATGTACTTATAGGTGTAATTTTCTTCAGGCGTGAATCCCTTCTCTTCAATAGTATCTGCAACCTGTTTTTTAAAGACATTCGTTTCGGTCCATGTTTCGTAATTTGTTCTGTATAGTTTTGAAAAACCGTTACTTGATTTTCCAAGCATGATATCAATAAAAATCGTCGCATCAGCCTTGATACGTTATGTCGAAGTTGATTCGTTTTTTTCTTTTTAGCTGGCTTATTTGAAGTACAGACTACAAGAACCAAGAAGGTTGTTAAAATCAAGCACAGATAAGTAAAAACTTTTTCATTACTTTTATTACCTCATTTCTATTACTTACTAATTAAGATAGCATAGGTCTGATGATGCTTTAAGGTCAACTGGCAACGTAACAAGTCAAAACTCTACTATATATAATATAATCACGCCAAATCGTCTAAGTCTAACTGTCTACCTTCTTGCTCTTCCAAACCTGTCAGCGTAACACCCAACAGTCGGACACCACTACTATTTTCGTCTAGCTGATCAAAAATGCTATGGGCAATCCTTTCGATGGTGTCAAAGTCCTGGGTCGATTTGTCCAAGGTCATACGTTTGGTTAGGGTTGAAAAGTCCGAATAACGAACCTTGATAACAATGATACGACCGACTTTTTTATTTTTCTGGGCACTTTCCGCTACCCGTCTAGCATTCTTAGTCAACTCAGCCTTGATGTCATCTTCATTATACAGGAGCTTACCATAGGTTCGCTCACTTCCTATAGATTTACGGACACGATTGGGCCTAACAGGACTATTGGAAATCCCTCTAGCCTTTCGAAAGAGGTCAAATCCAAAACGCCCAAAGCGGTCTATTAAGGTCATCTCAGGAATCTTCAGAAGATCAGCACCGCTGTATATTTCCATGTCATGAAGACGTTCAACTGACTTTTTACCAACACCATGAAACTTTTCAATAGGTAGCTTTTCCAAAAATTCCTGAGCCTCCTCTGGAAGTACCACCGTCAAACCAGCAGGCTTTTGAAAATCAGAGGCTAGTTTGGCAATAAATTTATTATAGGAAACGCCTGCTGAACAAGTCAGGTGAAGCTCCTGCCAAATATCATACTGGATAAGCTTAGCTACCTTAACTGCAGACTTGATACCAAGCTTATTTATCGTCACATCAAGATAAGCTTCATCGATAGACATAGGTTCAACCAAGTCGGTATAGCGTTTAAAAATCTCACGAATTTGCATCCCTACCTCACGGTAATGGCTATAATTTCCTGAGATAAAGACAGCATTAGGACAACGTTCATAGGCTTCCTTAGAAGACATGGCTGAATGGACACCATATTTTCTAGCCTCGTAATTACAAGTAGACACCACACCACGGCCTCCTGTTTTTCTGGGATCATGACCGATAATAACAGGTTTGTCTTTAAGACTAGGATCATCTCTCATCTCGACCTGAGCAAAAAAGGCGTCCATGTCAATATGGATGATTTTCCGACTGGTATCATTAATTAGAGGGAACTCTAGCATGGCTTCTTGCCTCCTTCCTCAGATTCGTTTCATTATAAAGATCTTTACAGAAAACTTTGGGCCTACAAAGCACTCTCCCCCCTATAATACCAAAATCTATCAAAAAACAGAAATTTATACTACAGATTTTCAGTTTTATAAACTGTATTATAAAAGAATGTCTCTAAAATCACAGTTTTAAAGTTGTGTAAGCGGTTACTGTATGATAAAATACTTTTAGAGAATGTAACAGATTATTTGTTACTAGAATTATAGGAGATCCAAACTATGGCAACGGTTAAAACTAACACAGATGTTTTTGAAAAAGCGTGGGAAGGCTTTAAAGGAACTGATTGGAAAGAAAAAGCAAGTGTATCTCGCTTTGTACAAGCAAACTATACACCATATGATGGTGATGAAAGCTTCCTTGCAGGACCAACTGAACGCTCACTTAAAATCAAAAAAATTGTAGACGAAACTAAAGCTGGCTACGAAGCTGCTGGACGCTTCCCAATGGATACTCGTCCAACTTCAATCGCTAACATTGACGCAGGATACATTTCAAAAGAAGATGAACTTATCTATGGTATCCAAAATGATGAGCTCTTCAAATTGAACTTCATGCCTAAAGGTGGTATTCGTATGGCGGAAACTGCCTTGAAAGAACACGGTTATGAACCAGACCCAGCTGTACACGAAATTTTCACAAAATACGTGACTACAGTTAACGATGGTATCTTCCGTGCTTACACTTCAAACATCCGTCGTGCACGTCACGCTCACACAGTTACTGGTCTTCCAGATGCTTACTCACGTGGACGTATCATCGGGGTTTACGCTCGTCTTGCACTTTACGGTGCTGACTACTTGATGCAAGAAAAAGTTAACGACTGGAATGCTATCAAAGAAATCGACGAAGAAACTATCCGTCTTCGTGAAGAAGTTAACCTTCAATATCAAGCACTTCAAGACGTTGTTCGCCTTGGTGACCTTTATGGTGTAGATGTTCGTCGTCCAGCCTTCGATACTAAAGAAGCTATCCAATGGACAAACATCGCCTTCATGGCAGTATGTCGTGTGATCAACGGTGCCGCTACTTCACTTGGTCGTGTGCCAATCGTCCTTGACGTATACGCAGAACGTGACCTTGCTCGTGGTACTTACACTGAATCAGAAATCCAAGAATTTGTTGATGATTTCGTTATGAAACTTCGTACAGTTAAGTTTGCTCGTACAAAAGCTTACGACCAATTGTACTCAGGTGACCCAACATTCATCACAACTTCTATGGCTGGTATGGGTGCTGACGGTCGTCACCGTGTTACTAAGATGGACTACCGTTTCTTGAACACTCTTGACAACATCGGTAACTCTCCAGAACCAAACTTGACAGTTCTTTGGACTGACAAATTGCCTTACTCATTCCGTCGCTACTGTATGCACATGAGCCACAAACACTCTTCTATCCAATACGAAGGTGTAACTACTATGGCTAAAGACGGATACGGTGAAATGAGCTGTATCTCATGTTGTGTATCACCACTTGACCCAGAAAACGAAGAACAACGCCACAACATCCAATACTTCGGTGCTCGTGTTAACGTACTTAAAGCCCTTCTTACTGGTTTGAACGGTGGTTACGACGATGTTCATAAAGACTACAAAGTATTTGACATCGAGCCAGTCCGTGATGAAGTTCTTGACTTTGACACTGTTAAAGCTAACTTCGAAAAATCTCTTGACTGGTTGACTGACACTTACGTAGATGCCCTTAACATCATCCACTACATGACTGATAAGTACAACTACGAAGCTGTTCAAATGGCCTTCTTGCCAACTAAACAACGTGCTAACATGGGATTCGGTATCTGTGGTTTCGCAAATACTGTTGATACATTGTCAGCAATCAAATACGCTACAGTTAAACCAATCCGTGACGAAGATGGCTACATCTACGACTACGAAACAATCGGTGAATACCCACGTTGGGGTGAAGATGACCCACGTTCAAACGAATTGGCAGAATGGTTGATCGAAGCTTACACTACTCGTCTTCGTAGCCACAAACTCTACAAAGATGCCGAAGCTACGGTTTCACTTCTTACAATCACTTCAAACGTTGCTTACTCTAAACAAACTGGTAACTCTCCAGTTCACAAAGGGGTATACCTCAACGAAGATGGTTCAGTGAACTTGTCTAAACTTGAATTCTTCTCACCAGGTGCTAACCCATCTAACAAAGCTAAAGGTGGATGGTTGCAAAACTTGAACTCGCTTGCAAGCCTTGACTTTGGTTACGCAGCTGACGGTATCTCATTGACAACTCAAGTATCACCTCGTGCTCTTGGTAAAACTCGTGACGAACAAGTTGACAACTTGGTAACAATCCTTGATGGTTACTTTGAAAACGGTGGACAACACGTTAATTTGAACGTAATGGACTTGTCAGACGTTTACGAAAAGATCATGAGTGGTGAAGATGTTATCGTACGTATCTCTGGATACTGTGTAAACACTAAATACCTCACTCCAGAACAAAAAACTGAATTGACACAACGTGTCTTCCACGAAGTTCTTTCAATGGATGATGCTTTGGGATAAAATGAATAAAGAGCTCGCAATAGTGAGTTCTTTTCTTTTTGTAAAACACTTATTTTTTAATTATAATTTTCTAAAAAAACTATAATTTACTTTCTTTCATATTAGCTATAAAATAAAAGCGTTTCTGTTTGGTTTCTCCAGACACTTCATTCTCAGAAGTAGCTCAAAGAACTAAGACTCTGTCACCATCTGACTGCTAGTTTACAAATAACGTGTTAACTAGCATACATGTCAAAAAATAAAAGCATATAGGGAGGATAACTAAGAAAAGTTTTAAGCTAATTGGATTATTGTCTCTTATAGCCGGTACCATCCTACTCGTAGCCTGCCAGTCTGAAACTCAAAGTAAAACCTCTAAGCCTCAAGAAGTCCAATGGAGCTATGCGGGTATAACTGGTCCTGAACATTGGGGTGACCTTTCTAAAGATTATAAACTCAGCAAGGCGGATAAGGAACAATCTCACATTAATATCACCGGAGCTGAGAACGTTAATCTCCCAGAACTAAACCTTAATAATCAAGAATCAGAAGGCCAAGTTGAGAATGAACTAGATGGCAAAACCTATACTCTTGTAGGGCATTTCGTCTACAAGACGGATAATGGAAAAATCACAGTTGTCTCAGTTCTCTATAACTATGGAGATAAAAGCCAAGCCTTGCAATTAAGCTGGGATAAAATGCCTCAGGCCACTAATACTGAAACGGATTTATCTCAGGCTATCTCACTTGATGATTTCTATCCTGAAAACAAGGTCTATTGCAACTTTGAAGGCTCATTGACAACACCGCCTTGTACTGAAGGCGTTTACTGGATTGTCTTCAAAAGCCAAGAAACTGTTAGTAAGGAACAGGTGGAAGAATTCACCCAAGCTCTTGGATTTGAAAACAACCGTCCTATCCAAGATGCAAACGGCAAAAAAATTAAAGAATAAAACCTATCAAAAGCTTGGTGACTACTCCTCTCATCAAGCTTTTTCTCATTGACGATAGACTAAAATCTTTGCTACACTATTCCTATGATTATCAAACATACAAGAGATACACTTTCAGAGACTTATCTAGATGCTGTGGCTATTCGAAACACCGTTTTTGTTAAAGGCCAAGGAGTTCCGCACTCTATCGAGATTGACGCAAATGAAGCCTACTGCATTCACTTTGTCCTCTATGATGACAAGGGCCAGGCTACAGCAACCGTACGCCTACTTCCTAACATAGACTTGACACAAGTTATACTCCAACGCATGGCCGTGCTTGACGACTACCAAGGTCAAGGTCTGGGTAGCATCCTCCTAAAAGAGGCTGAAGATTTCGCTCAAGAGCAGGGCTTCAAATCTATTTCTCTCCATGCTCAACTAGGGGCACTTAAGTTCTATCTCAATAATGGCTATCAAGAAGTCGGCCAAATCTTCGAAGAAGCTGGTATCCAACACATCACGGTTGAAAAATCCTTAATAAGTAAAAAAGCTTAATCAGTAGGTCAACTGCTTAAGCTTCTTCTTTTGTCGCAAATATAGGATAGCCATGCTCAACAGCAAGAACTGCCACATTTTCTCCTGCCTTTACTATCTCTGTGATTTTTTTCCAGTATTTCTCCCCTGTAAAAAGAAGGACAAAAATTTCCATGTAGACCAAAAAAGCAAGAGACAAGCTTTCTTTTCTTAGAGTGTCTACTCGACCGTTTCACAAACCAACTCCTTCTTCATTATCTCAATCAAAATATCTCTGTCCTTGATCCATTGAGCCCTCTCATCCTTGTAATAGGTACGATTACTGAGGAAAATCCCCGCACGTTGACGAGGGATATTAATAAGCACAAAGGTACCTGTATAACCAGTATGAATAAGCCAATCGCCTTGAAGGTCCCACGCGACACTACGCTCCTTCTTGGATTGACTGATATTTTGCGTCAGATTTTTAGCAAAATCATCCTTCAAATAATGGTTAACAAAGATTTCCAAGTCCTTTAGGGTTGAAAAGAGGCCTGCTGAACCTGTATGCTCTTTGAGCACTCGAGCCTTGGGATCGTGAACAGTCCCTCCCGGAACTCCCTCAACAGTTGGAACAGCAAGCTCAACTGGCCCAAACCGTGTTTCAAACATACCAAACGGTTGAAAAATCTCTATGTCAAAGAGCTTATCCAGAGTTTGTCCAGATAATTTCTCAAGCATCAACCCCAGGAGAATAAAGTTAATATCTGTATACAAGAATGGTTTATCAGACTTAACTTTGATGGCATTTATTGCAGCAATCAAGCCCTTTTGGTCTAATTCATCACGATTTGGAATAAAAGGATCAATTCCGCTACTATGAGAAAGAAGCTGACGAAGAGTTAGCGTCTTGTCTGCTACTTCAGGATAATAGGTGGACAACTTCTCATCCAAATCCAGTTTTCCTGACTGTAAGTAGAAGATACAAAGAGTCCCAACTCCCACCACCTTAGAGACACTAGCTAGATCATAGGTTAAATCTGGAGTTACTGAATTCTTGCCATCCTGAGTACCACAATAGTACTCTTGCCAATTCTTTCCATCATAAAGTGCAAGGCTGGCACCCGGGAAGATGTCAGCCTTGATATAGTCTGTAATTGTTAGCAATGTTTGTTTGAAATTAGTCATTATTTTGTTAACCAAACCTCAATATTACTCATATCAGTCAGTGCAAGTAGACTTCCTTTAGGATCTAAATAACTTGAGAACTGTTCCTTGTCAAGTTTCTCATGCAAGGCAGCCAAATCATAGTCTTCAGCTACCTTAAATTCTAGAATTTCCAAATCCCAAGTTTGGTCTGGACTTACTTGAAGGTCAGGACCTTCTGCCTTTTCAAAGTGGATAGATAAAGGCAATTCTTCGCCAAACAGATTATCGTAGAAAAAAGCCGCTTGAACCGTATCAACAACATTCAAAGTCAAAGACTGAACAGTAAAGTCTGAAACTCCTTTGAAATCTTCTTTTTCTTCAACATCTGCGTACTCGACTGTCTTTAAAGTTGATAAATCATCTTCAGCATGCACCAAAATAAGACCATTTTCTGGTGAGATAGTCTCAAAAGCGTAACCATTTTCCCCTTGGAAAATAGCCTTAGCTTGATGAACATCACGCGCCAAAAGGTACTCAATCTCAAGTGGATTTGAAACCTTAATGACCACTTTATTAATTTTCTTAGGACCTTCAACTGCACGACAACGGTAAGCTGGAGACTCCTCAATTACAAAAAGTGAGTTATGTTCTGCCCAGTCAGTGAAGACAGCAAGAGCATTTTCCTCAGTCAAAAGCTTAAATCCTAACGTATTTTGGTAAAAATCGATATTTTCTTGTCTATTATTCACACGAAAAATTGGTGTGTGAAACTTAAAATTCCCTGATTGCGTCATGACACCCTCCATTCTTTTCTATTTTATCCAAAAAGAGTCTGTGTGACAAGAATTTTCCTAAGAAAAAACAGGATTGTAATTTTTTCACTTTCTTTCGCATAAATTATGAAAATCATTATATTATCTTTACCTTAGGACTAGCTATTCCTCATTTTAGAATATAATAAAGACTCTGAAAACTTTCGTCAATCATTTGGCGTTTAGACATACCTATCAGGGATTCTTTTTACTACTTGGGGTTTTGTTCTTATTTTTTGATGAGAGTTATTGGGAGCAATCTTATGCTACCGACCCACACCAACTACCATGCGGAACTTCAAAGAACTCTTACGACAACGTCTATCCTCCCAGTAGCCATTAGCATGATGATTACTGCCTTCTTGCAAGAACTACTCTTTCGTAAGTCGGTTTGCCCTTAGTTGGCTCCTTATTCGATAGTTACTGCTTTAGTGAGTACCAGTCTCTTTTTCCTATTTCATATGCCTATCAACCTTGCCCACCTCTTCCTCTATATTGGAATGGGCTTGGCTCTCTCTATGGTCTACCAAAAAAGAGAAAACTTATCTGCAAGTATCACACTTCATGTTTTATGGAATCTTTACACCTTAGGTGCTACCATTCTAGTAATGACTATTACGATGTGACTGAGAATATTTTGGCTCTTTTCTACCATTTGTTAAGTCTATCAAGGCTTTCAGTAAAAAAAGAGATAAGACAGTAGCTAGGCACTGCACCCTTATAATGGGACACAAGAAAAACACATTTATGAGGCCAGTTTTCTGTACTCTACAGGAGACTGATCATTTAATTTTTGTTGAATTCTAGTTTCATTATAAAATATGATGTAATTTTTAACAATATCTGTTATACTATCTTTAGTTAAATTTCTCCACCTATGGAGATAGAAGGTTTCAGACTTTAGGATGGAATGAAACCATTCGATACAGGCATTATCTGCTGGTGTTCCCTTACGGGACATAGAGCGGGTGATGCCTTTTTTACGCAAGCCTGATAGTAAGCTTTTGAGGTGTAAACCGATCCTTGATCACTGTGTAAGATCGCTCCTTGAGGTAATTCCAATTGATGGAGCGTATCCAACACAAATTCCGTATCCTGACAATCTGAGATGGTATAAGCCACAATCTCACGATTATAGAGATCCATGATGGAGGACAAGTATAGCTTACATTTACCAAAGTATAAATAAGTAATGTCAGTAACAAGCTTCTCCATAGGCTTATTTGCTTGAAAATCACGATCTAGCTTATTGTCTGTTACATGGTAAGGTTTACCTAGATTTGGTGTCTTCTTAGGACGTGTCCGACAGAGCCATCCATTCTCCTTCATGATACGATAAACCTTCTTGCGATTAACGACAAGACTATGAATTTTCTTGAGCAATCGGGTGATGCTACGATAGCCGTAGATAAACTGGTTTTGCATACAGAGTTGCTCTATTTTATCGACCATTTCATCTCTCTTCTCAGGCTTCTTACTGTCTTTTTTCCAACGGTAGAAGGTTGAGCGTTTGACGCCGAAGCAGTCCAAAATGGCTGAGACAGGATAGGTTTTCTTATATTCTTCCACAAGCTTGATAAGACTTACTTTATCGATTGTCTTACCAAGCTGCGATACTTTTTTAGTAGTTCCACTTGTAGGCGCAACTGTTCTACTTCGGATAGCTGTTCCATTCCTTTACCATAGGTATATTGTTTTCCCAGAGGTTGATGAAAACGATGTAGCTCATCATTCTCATACCATCTTATCCAGGTGTAGATTTGACTGACATTCTTAATTCCCAAGGTCTCCATGATGATCTTATTGGACTTACCAGCCTTTTTCATTTCGATGCAGGCTAACTTAGTTTCTAATGAATATGCTTTTTTGACCATAACAAAACACTCCTGTTTCTAGTTTACTAGATTTCAACAGAAGTGTTTTTCTTGTGTCTCATTTTTGGGGGCTAGTACCCTACTCTAAGGTTACTGTTTTATTTTTAACACTTTTTGATCCATAAAAGGGCATGCTATTTAATAATAAAAACACCCCATGTTAGATTTTTTCTGTCTAACTTTTTGGGAGGACGTTAACATTTGTCTCAGTCATTTAGACTTTTATCATTTTATCAAGTATAATGTCTGATGTAAAGATATTTCTGGAATGTTTACGTATTATTTTTGAGGTTTTTGAATATGAAATTTAACCAGTTTAGTTACATCCCTGTTAGTCCTGAAATTGCTTGTCAAGAGCTCCGTTCTTTGGGGTTTGGAGTTTCTCTAGATGCTAGTGCCAAAGCCAATTTTGAATCATTTGTTCGCAAGAACTTCCTTTTCTTTGAAGATACTGATTTGGCTTTGAAAAATTGGATTTCCGATCCAGAGACAGACCTCCTGGCCTTTTTCCAATCAGATCGTCCTTTAACTGCTGAAGTCTTTGGCTTGGTAGCCCTTCAACTGCTAGGATTTGTCCCTAACGTGGACTTTACCGACAGTGTTGCTTTCCTTGAGAAAATGGCCTTCCCAATCACTTTTGATGGTAGCCTTAATAACCTCCACCAGTTGTTAGCGACACGCACACAATCTGGCAATACCTTAATTGATCAGTTAGTAGCCCAAGATTTAATCCCAATAAGTAATGACTACGTCTTCTTTAATGGTAAGAGCTTGGCCACATTTGACACCAATCAACTTCACCGTGAAGTGGTTTATGTCGAGACTCCTGTAGATACCGATAAGAATGGGCAGTTAGACTTGGTCAAGGTAACCATCTTACGTCCTAATGTGGACTTCCCGGTTCCAGCCATGATGACCGCAAGTCCTTATCAACAAGGGACTAATGAACCTGCCTCTGATAAGCTCACCCACAAGATGGAGGGAGACTTGCTCGTCAAACCAGTAGGTGAAATCTCCCTTAGCCAACCAAAAATCAAGACACCAGAGGCAGACCTTACGCCTATCACTCCTGTCACGAAGGCTCAGGAGCGTTTTGCTCACACTGATACCTATACACTTAACGATTACATGTTGGCTCGTGGTGTGGCTTCTATCTATGTATCTGGTGTCGGTACTTTCAACTCGGAAGGTTTCATGACCTCTGGAGACTATCAACAAGTTCTGGCCTATAAAGCTGTCATTGACTGGCTCAATGATCGTGCACGCGCCTTTACTAGCCATAGTAGACAGCATACCATTACTGCTGATTGGGCTTCTGGTAAGGTGACTACTACTGGGCTGTCATACTTGGGTACCATGTCCAACGCCCTTGCTACAACTGGTGTTGACGGTTTGGAAATGGTTATTGCTGAAGCGGGGATTTCTTCTTGGTACGACTACTATCGTGAAAATGGACTCCTCGTTAGTCCTGGAGGCTACCCTGGTGAGGATCTCGATACCTTGACTGAATTCACTTATTCTCGTGCCCTATTAGCTGGAGAATACCTACGCCACCAAAAATACTACGAGGCCTACCTTAAGGCGCTAAGCACAGCTATTGATCGTAAGCACGGAGACTATAACCAGTTTTGGCACGACCGTAACTATGTACAGTTCGCAGACCGTGTCAAAGCTACTGTAGTCTTTACACACGGTAGCCAGGATTGGAACGTCAAACCGATTAACGTCTATCAAATGTTCAGAGCCCTCCCTGACTCTCTTGAAAAACACCTCTTCTTCCACAATGGTGCCCACGTTTACATGAATGCTTGGCAGTCTATTGACTTCCGAGAAAGTATGAACGCCTTGATTTGTCAGAAACTCCTTGGTTTGGAGAATGGCTACACACTGCCTACTGTTATCTGGCAAAACAACCAGTCTGAACAGACCTGGGAAGTCCTCGATAATTTTGGACACGACAATAGTAAACACATTCGGCTTGGTGAGGCTGAAGCTAGCATCGCTAACCATTATGAAGAGGAAACCTTTGCCAAATACGGTAAAGCTTACCAAAGCTTCAAGAATGACCTCTTTGCAGACAAAGCCAATGCCATTACCTTGGACTTTGAACTGGATCAAGATATCCAAATCAATGGTCGTGTCCACCTTGAGCTCAAGGTTAAGTCTAGTACAAACCGTGGTCTCATCTCGGCCCAAGTTCTAGAAATGGGTGATAAGAAGTATCTCTCACCTATTCCCGCACTCAAACGTATGAATTTAGATAACGGCCGTCTCTTCAAGGAAGAAGCCTTACGCGAATTGCCATTCAAGCAGGCAAAATACCGTGTCATTACCAAAGGACACCTTAATCTGCAAAATCGCAAGAACCTCCTTAGCATTGAGAATGTCACTCCAAATAAATGGATGACTATCGGTTTGGATTTGCAACCAACCATCTACAAACTCAACAAGGGCGACAAACTCCGACTTGTGCTCTATACCACAGACTTTGAGCACACTATTCGTGACAATAGTGACTATGAAGTGACTGTGGACCTAAGCCAAAGTCAGATGACATTGCCTTATTAGTATTTATCGCAAAAAATCCCATAGGATGAGAACTCCCATGGGATTTTTTGATTGTGTGGAAATAAACAAGATTTAATCTTCAATTTTTACGATTGATTTTATTATTATTTAAACAAATGATGTAGCCAAGACAGTGGAATAACACAAATTCTCAATGGACAACTCAACCTTAAAACCAAGAAATCCTCCCTAATGGCATCAATAGCCATAACGAATCGCTAGCAATTTTCGCAACTCTGCCATTCGCTCCTCGATAAAGGGAGAAAAGGTTAGCTGGTCTTTTCTGACCACTTCGGATATTTCCAGTGACATCCTGCTTAAGATATAGGGAGTGGCTGAACGAGAGTCTGCAAGTTCCGTTCTGTAGGAGTGCAGGACCTGCTTCAAATCAGCATAATCTGGCTTATCTCCAATAGTTTCAATTACTTCATCGATAATAGCTACTGCTTGTTCTCGTCTCTCTTTGCCTCCTGCAAACCATTTAAGTCCTGTCATTAAGAAAACCTCCTTATTTCTTTCAACTAATTTTTCAATCACATCTTTAGTATAGCACACTGATAGTCATTTAAAAGCCAGCGTCCCAAAAAGTGGCTATACGTCCTGAATGGTCATTCATATACAAAATGAAAAAAATTGAGGGAGATACTCAATCTTTTTACCTATTTAATATAATATCTCAGTGCTAACATGAGTGAAGCTAAGATTGCTAATGCCCCCACAAAAGAGACAAGTGATTGCTCACCGTCATTTGTTTTAGGGAATTCTTTTGTGTCTGCTACTTTATCAGTCATTGGTGCCATTTGCCCTGTTTGAGCGTTCAGTTCCTTCTGAACCGTTGACATCGGCTGTGGTTGAACAGTTGGCAAAGATTTCTCTTTCGTACTCTCTTCGGTTACTCGTGTAGGACGAACAGTTTTAGTTTGAGGTTCAGAGATGGTTGTTTGTTCCTGATTCAAAGTCATAAAACGTGGACTAGAGCTGGCTAAATGGTCATAAACTGTTTGAGCAGGTCCACCACCAACCCATCCTGATAATAGCTGACCATTTTCCAGATAAAGTAGTGTAGGTGTACCTGGAATACCAATCTCACCAAACACATAGTTTCGGTCAAAATCCTCACGATCTGTATCGTAATACTCTAAACGACCATCCATCAGTTGGTTCAAGACCTTCAACTCTGGTGAAAATTGACGACAATAGTAACAGGTTCCACGTCCAAAATAAATCGTATGTGCCTGACCATCCTCGGTAAAGGCATTACGCACATCATCTAAACTTATTTTAGGTAAATCAGCAACATTAGCGTCGTATTCCTCACGAGATACTGCTGGGATATCATTTGCAGTCTCCTCCTCAGACTCAGCCAAGGTTACTGATTCAGTCGCTGCTGGTGCCTCTTTATCTTCAGGAAGCGACTGCTCCTGACTATCTGATGGTTGTTCTACTGGAGTAGATTCGGTTGCTTCAACCTTTGGAGAATTATCAGCTCCCGTTTCTACCACCTCATCCGCTAAAGCAGTTCCTACCGATAGATTCAGTAACAAGGCTGAACTCATCAGCCATAGCGTTAATGTCCGTTTTTTCATCATAAACTCCTTTCGATTACTTAGTCTAGTTTAACAATTTACAACTCTCATAGAAGCTAACGTCCCAAAAAGTGACTATACGTCCCGAATGGTAAGAATATAAAAAATCCCACTATCACCAGAAGGTTCGGGTAATAACAGGGACTTTTTAAATTCTTATCAAATGAGAGTTGTCATTTCAAGTTCTTACATAATAGCACAGACAGGTAAGTATACCATCGGATAGGCTTCGTCTCGTGGATGCCGAGGCAGTGGCACTAGGGTTCCTTTAAAAGGGTCACCCTCCTTGTTATTCACATTTGGCATACGACAGACAGCGCCACCTTGAATAGCTTCAAGTTCTTTATATGTTAGTTCTATAAGCATTAGTTTACCTCCTTATGGTACGACAGAAGTGTATTGCTATAAGGGCAGAATTTATTCCTCAAGGTGTCACTAGAGATACTAAGTTAACTCTAGGCCCCATTATTCCTGTAGATTACTTTTCCTTTCTGATTATTTTTAACACTTTGGGAGTTATATAAGCTAAGTAACAAACGTCAAGAAAAAGTAAAATAACCATATAGTTATTCCATTCTTCATCAGTACTGATACAAATACTGTAAATCGCGTATAAAATAGCACCTAAATTAACCAGTCCTAGCACTGCATAAATCTGTTTAGGTGTAAAGTTTTGTTCCTCTACTGGACGAATGCTCAGTTCTCGTTTAATAAGCAGTGGTAGATAAATCAGGAAAAGTAACGAAACCAGACCTAACGGCAACCAAAAAAGGAATGAATAACCATTAGAAAATAACTCAAGACAAATATTCCCACCTAGTAATCCTAAAGTGACAATTATTAATCGTAAATAACGTAAAGTACTTGAACGAAGTCGGTTAAGATGCAACATTTCATTATACCTCAAAGTCAATCATACGTTTCTAGAATCACGATAACTATTAGTGAGTTCTAAGAATCACCCATGTGCCCCCACAATATTGTGCACCTAATACTGCTCCACCAAGCGCTCCCGGTACAGAACCTAAGGCACCTCCAATAACAGCACCTGCTGTGGCACATATTCCAAATGCAGTCCCTACATCACCTGCAGAAAGATTACCTCCTTCAATATTAGAAAGAGTTGTATCGTTCAAGTTCAAGAATTTTTCAAGTTCTTCAGTTTTCATTATTTTTTCTCCTTAAATAAATTTAGCTTGCTCTAGTGTGGAAAGAAGGCTCCGACCACCGCTCCAATGCCAGCACAACCAACAACAGTATACGGTGTGAGAGCTCCAACGCCAGCACAATAGTAAACTCCTTCAGCAGCACCCCCAACAGAACTTAAAAAGACATCTGCTGTTCTTTTCCCTCCTCCTTCAACACTAGCAAGTGTTTCAAGGTCGAGGGTGTTAAAGTTTTCAATTGTTTGAGTTGCCATGGCAACTACCTCCTAAAATTTTTATCGT
>NZ_JWGQ01000053.1:0-449 GCF_001069025.1 Streptococcus sp. 1004_SSPC
AAATATCAAGATTTCACTTGTTTTTGAAACTGACACTCATATCGAGATTCAAGCAAAACTCGATTACCCTGCACCATCTTGTCCTCATTGCCATGGAAAGATGATCAAGTACGACTTTCAAAAGCCTTCTAAAATCCCTCTTCTCGAGCAAGCGGGAACTCCAACTCTACTACGTCTGAAGAAACGTCGCTTCCAGTGTAAAAATTGTAGGAGAGTCACGGTAGCTGAGACATCAATCGTTGAGAAAAACTATCAAATCTCCAACCTTGTCAGACAAAAGGTTACACAACTCCTAACTGAGAAGATGTCACTAACTGATATTGCCAGAAAGCTTCGTGTGTCGACGTCCACTGTCTATCGTAAGCTTGACCAGTTCACTTTCAAGGAACATTATGACAAACTTCCAGCTGTTATGTCCTGGGATGAGTTTGGGTTCAAGAAAGGGGAAT
>NZ_JWGQ01000054.1:0-3160 GCF_001069025.1 Streptococcus sp. 1004_SSPC
AAGACCTATCAGGTCCTCTCTAGATGTTAGCTTTTCGTCACCCACTACAGTTGACAAAGAGCCAAATAAAAACGATTCGAGAATAGCCGAATCGCCTTTTTGTATTCATTATGGGTAAATATAGTATACAGAACCACCATGAGCTGAAGATGTTGGATCAAATGTACCACGGTAGTTACCGATTGACATGTTACCAGCATAGTTTGATTCCATAACTTGAATTGAATTTGCACCTGATGCTGATGTTACGTAAGCTACGTGACCATAACCACCACCATCATTTGGCCAAACTGCAATTGCTCCGGCTACAGGAGTTGTACCAACTGAGTGGCCAGCTGCTTGTGCGCTAGCAATCCAGTTTTTAGCATTACCCCAGTAATTACCAACCCATGAAGCTAATGATTTAGCACCCCAAGTACATTGACCAACAGGATATGTATTAGGAGTTGAGGCAGCTGATACTTTAGGCGTTTCAGCTGCTGGAGCTGGTGCATCTGAAGCTGCAGGTGCTTGACTTGCTGGTGCTTCTGAAGTTGCTACAGGTGCTTCGCTAGCAGGAGCTGGTGCTTCTGAAGCTACTGGAGCAGCTGATTCTAGTTGTGCTTCAGATGTTGCTGGAGCAGTAGGCGCTTGAGTAGTTTCTGAAGTTGCTGATGAAACAGGTTCTTGTGCTGCTTCTGAGGATGTTGCTGTTTCTGAAACAGTAGCTTCTGAAGTTGCTGCCGCCTCTGATTGAGCTACAAATGCTGCCGCTTCTGAAGAAGCTACTGCTTGTGCTGCTGCCTCTGATTCTGCAATTGCTTGAGACTGAGCAACTGATGCTGCAGTTGAAGCTGCCACTGCTTCTGCAGTTGATTTAGCAGAAACAAGTGATGTTTTTTCATCTTGAGCTGTAGCCAATTCTGCAGCCAAAGCAACTTGTGCTGCTTCTAGTTCTGCTTGTTGAGTTGTCAAACCAGCTTCTGTAGTTTCAAGTTCTGCTTTATTAGTTGCAATCTCATTAATAGCAGCTTGGTTTTCTTCTTGTTTTGCAGCAAGCTCTTTTTGATCAGACTCTTGTTTTGTCAACATGTCATTATTAGCTGTAACAACTTTTGAAATAGCTGTGATACGAGTAATAGCTTCAGAGATTGACTTAGAGTTCAAGATAGAGTTGATGTAGCTAGTCGCAGTATTATTTTGTTGAGCACTACGAGCTTGTTTCGCCAAAGAATCTTGACGAGCTACAATTTTACTTGATAATTCTTGAATTTCAGATTCCAAATCTGCTGATACTTTTTCAAGTTCAGCATTTTTAGTTTCCAATTCTGATTTTTGTGTTCTAAGTGTAGATACTTGAGATTGGATTGTAGCAACTTGCGCTTGTGCAGTCTCTTGTTGAGAAGCAAGGTTACTAATTGCGTTATCTGCAGCAACGATTTGTGAATCATAATCCTCTGCATGTACTGATGCAGCTGCTGATAAGGTTACACCACTTACCAACACTGCTGAAAGAATACGTTTTTTCATAATATAAAATACTACTCCTTTTCGATAAGACTCATTAATTGTATCAAAAAATGGCACAAAATTTGTTACGCTAATATTACAGTTTTATTTAAATCTATCAACTGACAGATACAAAAATAATTTTTCGACAATAGGTTTGATCAAAATAAAAATTAAAAGATTAAACACTAGACTAGGACTGAGTTGATAGATAATAAAATCACTAATAGACTCATTTGTGAAGCCATAATATAAGGCAAAACCAAAATTTATAGTATCAAAGAAAAATAAGAATAAAAAGGCCAGTAAACAATCAACATAAGCATTTCTCTTAACAAACCGCAATAGTTGAGCTAATAGATAAGATAAAAGTGGGAGAGTTATAATTACTATACCGACTGTTTTAAAATAATATGTATCATATAGAAATCCTAAACAAACAAGGTATAGAAATGAAAAATTATTAGGACGGCTAAGAGTTAAGATGGACATATAGATAATAAAAAGATGGGACGATAGAAATAATTCTGGAGAAAAATAATGGTTAAGTAGCATCGAAATATGACCATCCCATAGAAAAGGAATAATACTCAACCAGAATGGAATAACAGAAAACTTGAAAAACTTCATATTATTTACCATCTCCAACAAGACTAACATAAGAAATTTTATCAAAATCAGCATAAGGTTTAACTAAAATCGTACGATTCCCTTCATAATCAATCACAGATTCAACCGTACCAATTGGAACATTTTTTACTGAAACTTCATCCAGGCCGCTTGTTACCACTTCAGAACCAACCTTAACATCAGAAGATGAATTTAGCTGACTCATTTCCAAAAGCTTCTTTTTATTATCATAACTTGATATAATTCCAAAAATCTGACTTTCATCCTCACCTTTTACACTAGAAGCAATATAAGAATCATTTGAGCTATTAGAGAGTAAAGAAATAGTTGTGCTATGATCATAAATTTTAGTTATAAAACCAATTACTCCACCGTTAGAAGTTGCCAACATAGACTTACTAACATTCTTAGACTTTCCAACATTAATCGTTAATTCCTTCAACCAAGTAACAGATGGACGCATTGAAACCTCAGCAGTAATTACATTATTACGACTAAGTTTATCTGAAAGATTTAAAGAAGCTCTCAAAGAGTCATTTTCTTCTTGTAAATTAGAGATGACAGCAGATTGATTTTCTACAGTAGATAATGATTTCTTTAAATCTCGATTCTCAGAATAGGTTGACAAAAAATCAGAAATAACATCATGAGATTTTTCTAATGCAATAAATGGAAGAGAAATAACAGAATCTACTTTAGACACAACACCCGAGACATTAGAAGAAACATCCTTGGACAATTTATTATTTGTAAAAACAAAAGAAAAAAGCATTACAAAAAATAGAATAAGAAGAAACGCGTATAGAAGAAATCGATAAAAACTATTTTTCATTTTGCCACCTCTATAAAAAAGAAAACGAATTATCTAAAAGATAATTCGTCATAATACGGAGAATGGGGGATTCGAACCCCCGCGCCAGTTACCCGACCTAACGATTTAGCAAACCGTCCTCTTCAGCCTCTTGAGTAATTCTCCAATATGGGCACGAGTGGAAT
The DNA here is from genome assembly GCF_001069025.1 of Streptococcus sp. 1004_SSPC. Taxonomy (NCBI): domain Bacteria; kingdom Bacillati; phylum Bacillota; class Bacilli; order Lactobacillales; family Streptococcaceae; genus Streptococcus; species Streptococcus sp. 1004_SSPC. The sequence continues at coordinate 3,115 of NZ_JWGQ01000054.1, forward strand.
CGAACCACCGACCTCACGCTTATCAGGCGTGCGCTCTAACCATCTG
>NZ_JWGQ01000055.1:0-1628 GCF_001069025.1 Streptococcus sp. 1004_SSPC
AAGACCTATCAGGTCCTCTCTAGATGTTAGCTTTTCGTCACCCACTACAGTTGACAAAGAGCCGATATTTTTAAAAACCAAAAAGAGCCGAGTAAATTCGACTCTCTCAATTATTGTCTGACGAATAATTGTATTGGGAACTTAATATTAATTAAGCTTCGATTTCAGATACGATACCTGAACCAACAGTACGTCCACCTTCACGGATAGAGAATGTTGTACCTTTTTCAACGGCGATTGGGTGGATCAACTCAACGTCGATAGTCACGTTATCACCAGGCATAACCATTTCAGTACCTGCAGGAAGTTCGATTGAACCTGTTACGTCAGTTGTACGGAAGTAGAACTGTGGACGGTAGTTGTTGAAGAATGGAGTGTGACGTCCACCTTCTTCTTTAGAAAGGATGTAAACTTCACCTTTGAATTTAGTGTGTGGGTTGATTGAACCAGGTGCAGCCAATACTTGACCACGTTCAATTTCATCACGTTGGATACCACGAAGAAGGACACCGACGTTATCTCCGGCAATACCTTCGTCAAGTTGTTTACGGAACATTTCTACACCAGTAACAACTGCTTTTTGGATTTCTTCTTTAAGACCAACGATTTCAACTTCGTCATTAACACGAACAACACCACGGTCGATACGTCCTGAAGCAACAGTACCACGACCAGTGATTGAGAATACGTCTTCGACTGGAAGCAACAATGGTTTGTCAGTGTCACGTTCTGGTTCTGGAATGTATTCGTCAACAGTGTTCATCAAGTCCATGATGATGTCTTCGTATTTAGAATCACCTTCAAGAGCTTTAAGAGCTGAACCTTGGATAACTGGAATATCATCACCTGGGAAATCGTATTCTGAAAGAAGGTCACGGATTTCCATTTCAACCAATTCAAGCAATTCTTCATCGTCAACCAAGTCAACTTTGTTCATGAAGACGATAAGGTGTTTAACACCAACCTGACGTGAAAGAAGGATGTGCTCACGAGTTTGTGGCATTGGTCCGTCAGTAGATGCTACTACAAGGATCGCACCGTCCATTTGAGCGGCACCAGTGATCATGTTTTTAACGTAGTCCGCGTGTCCTGGCGCATCGATGTGAGCGTAGTGACGTTTTTCAGTTTCGTACTCAACGTGTGCAGTGTTGATTGTGATACCGCGTTCACGTTCTTCTGGAGCAGCGTCGATTGAAGCGTAGTCTTTTGGTGTGTTAACTGCGCTAGGAAGACGACGAGCCAATACAGTTGTGATAGCAGCTGTCAAAGTAGTTTTACCGTGGTCAACGTGTCCGATTGTACCAATGTTAACGTGTGGTTTACTACGATCGTATTTTTCTTTTGCCATTTAGGAAAAGCCTCCAATAAAATATATTTTATAGATAGACAGTAGGCAATACAGTCTAACTTTACTCTACTATTCTATCAAAATGTCATAGAATTGCAAGTATTTTATATAGTTTTCAGTTTTTCTTTAGAGTAATTACAAATATTCCTTTCAGTATTTCTATTTCTACTACTTCTATAAGCTTTTAATAATCCCCTTGCTAATGCAAAAACACTACAAAACATACTAAGATTAGTAGTGAAGAAATCTCCGACGGGAGAGAGTACTCACTACTTTTTCT
>NZ_JWGQ01000056.1:0-337 GCF_001069025.1 Streptococcus sp. 1004_SSPC
TAACAATCGACACTACATTTCTGAAAAAGTGGTGTCTGTTGATTATGCTCGACCAAGCGGTGTCCTTACGATTGAAAACAATAACACTGCAACAGGTACCTTTGATGCTGTTGTCCGTAATATTGTTGCTCCTACAGGTTTGAAAGAGGTTCTTGTGCCATCGTGGAGTCTGGCTGGTGGTCAAGATGACCTTATCTGGCATAAGGCAACTAAGCAAAGTGATGGTAGCTATCGTGTAACTATAAAGGCAAGTGAGCATAAGGGTAATAAAGGAAATTACCGTGCAGATGCCTATATCGTGGACAACTCTAACAATCGACACTACATTTCTGAAAAA
>NZ_JWGQ01000057.1:0-10893 GCF_001069025.1 Streptococcus sp. 1004_SSPC
CTGGCTGGTATTATGGGCTTATAGCCCTTGATCAAACCACCCGTTAGACGGGTGGTTATGATTATTCATTTGTCGAGCTTGACAACGTTCGTTGAGTTTTTGACGACGCTTCTTTTCATTGTTGAAAATCAGGTAGATAACGTAAATTGGCAACAGGAGGAAGCAGGGTCGCGGACTTCATCAATATTATCTTGCCAAAGGATATCACCGGTGTTTGCATCAATCAAAAGAGATGATTTAGGTCTGTATGTCTCAGTGGCTTCCTTGTAACCTGCTTTTTGTGCAATATCTACCAGTTGGTCAGCGAATGACAGACTGGGAGATATTGTCAGACTAGCTACTAGAAGGAGGCCCAACAATTTCTTTTTCACAAATAGTCTCCTTAAGTAATAACGTATTGTCTGATATATTAATATATTTTATTGTTTATAAAACGTTATACCGTAGTATTATAGCATAGATTTCAGCAATTTTAGTTTTCTATTTAAAATCAGAAAAAAACGTGTCATAGACACGCTTTCTTTTATTTATGTTGTTCTCGAGCCAGACGTCGTTCTTTAACTTTCTGAAGACGTCCCTTTTCATTTAGATAAATCAAGTAGAGAAGTCCAATTGGAACAAGGCAGAGTAGCCAGAAATAAACTGGGAGTTGGCCATTATTTGTTGCTTTTGTAGCCTTTTTATCTTTTTGCTTACTTCCAAAATCGAACCATCCCTTAACTTTTGTAGCTTTAACAGAAGTAGCCTTGATATTAGGTGATACTGTCTTCAGACCATTATCAATAACAATTTGATCATCTTTAACAGAGATTTTAGGGTCTTTGCCTTTTTTGACTGTGGCGTAGACATCTTTTTCGACATTGTATTTTTTACCGTCGATTTCTTGTTCACCCTTGCTAAGAACTTTCTTGTAAGAGAAGTCTTTATACATTTTCTCAACGAGAGCATTACCAAAGGTATGACGAATCTCTTCACCTGTTTGGTCAGACCAATCACCAGAGCCCATGATGACAGCAATCATACGTTGATTACCACGTTTGATGGTGTCAATATAGTTGAAGGCACCTTCTGGGCTAGATCCTGTCTTCAACCCATCAACCCCATCAATTCCGTATTTGGCACCTGGAATAGAGTAGTTGTAAGTCTCGAAGGTTTCCTCGTAAGGTGTTCCCTTCTTAACTGTGACAACAGGTTTGCTAGTGTACTTGAGAATTTTTGGGTATTTCTTGATGAAGTTATAGGTCATGATAGCCAAATCACGCGCAGTTGTTTGGTTGGTTTGGTTGTTATCATAACGTTGAGGACTGTAGTAACCTTTGAAGGCAACAGCAACGGCACCAGAAGCGTTAAACCATTTGGTATTGGTCATCCCCAGCTCTTTAGATTTTTCATTCATCATGTCTAGCCATTTATCAGGATTATTATTGGTCAAGTAGTTGGCTAGCATCACAGTTGTAACGTTAGAGGATGGCACCGCTGTCATGGTAATGAGCTCTGAAACCGTGTAGTCAACACCAGCAACAATCTTGTTGTTGGAGATTTCATAAATATCGGCAATAGCTTGGTCTGTAGGAGTAGCTGTAATAACAGTATCTTCTGAAATTTCTCCTTTGGACATGGCTTCGAAGACCAAGTACAGGGTCATAGCCTTAGACATAGAGGCTGGGTCACGGATTTCATCAGCATTCTCCTCCCAGAGGACATCTCCGGTAGTTCCATCAATTAATAGAGTAGATTTAGGACGATAGGCCTCTGTCGCTTCAGTATAACCAGCAGCGCGTGTAATATCCATTAATTCATCTGCACTAGACAAACTAGGGGCTAGGGCTAGACAAGCTGATAAAAGGATGGAAACAATTTTCTTTTTCATAATGTGTCTCCTTTATTTTATATTGGTTCTGTCGTAGGCAGAACCAATATAAATACTTTAATAGAATTTATGTATCAACCAAATTTAAAAAGACAAATTTGATGGTGATAAACACTTCCATTATACCATATAACATACTGTGTTTTCGTAATATTTTATATTTTAATACAATTTTTAGAATCTATAGTGTTTTAAAAATAACATACTTTTGATGACAAAAAAACGAGCTGAGTTGCTCGTTACTCGTTATCTTTTATAGCTGTGACTTGATGGTAAATCATAAACCATGTCTCATTTCGGCGCCAGATGCTGGTATGGAAATTGCCTCCCAGTTCGTAACTAATTAATTTCGTTTTTTGACTAACAGATGTCATCTTGAAGCTGTCAAAGTTATTGAGAAGTGGTTGATGATTGGCAATGACTTTCTCACGTGTGTGATGATGACCATTTTCATCAATTAAGTAGAAGTCAGGTGCTAAGAGGTTTTCGTAGTCTGGAATCTTTGATAAGATAATCTTTTCATTCCGAGTGAGTTTGCGAAGTACATTTCCATAAATTTCGTCTTCAGGAATTGCAGCAGGCTCTACATGGACATCAGTATCATAGACAGAAAAACGCTTACTGAGGATTTCTTCAATTTGTTCAGTAATGGCGTGACTCTCGTAGACGGAGAGGTCAGGGTTCATTTCAACAACGATATCAAGATAGATATTACTACCATAGGAACGTCCACGTTGCTTTTTAACTTTGGTAACTTTGGGAATCTCCAGAATGGCTTTTTCATAGGCCTTAAGATTCCTCTCATCAAAACCATCTGACAAGCTGAAGGTTGCTTCCATGAAGATACCATAGGCTGTCTTTAGGATAAAGAAGGTGATGATAATAGCAGTAATATAGTCGATGATGGTAAGGTTGAAGGATGCTGCAAGAATGGCGATTGATGTTCCAATAGAGGTCACGGCATCGGAGAGATTGTCCTTAGCAGCAGCTATCAAAGCACTGGATTTTAGCTTTTTAGCAAGTCTTTTATTGTATAAGTAAACGCCACACATGACGAGAGCAGATAGGACACCGACAGTGGCACCAAGTGGATCAACGACTGTTTCTTCTCTCAAAAAAATCTTTCGAACTGTCTGAATTAGGACTTGGAAGCCTACTACGAACATGATAAAGGAAGTAACTAGGCTTGATAAGTCTTCAATCTTCCAATGACCAAACCTATGATCTGCATCGGCTGGTTGACTAGCCAGGTGCAATCCAATGAGTAGGGCGACATTCCCCAAAATATCAGATAAGTTGTTAAAACCATCAGCAATCAATGAGCTAGAGTTTAAAAAGTGTCCAGCAATAAGTTTGGCAATGGTAAGAAGTAAGTAGGCTGCAATGCTGACAATAGGACCTCGTCTGGCTGCCCTTAAATTTTCATACGTCGTCATAGATTTACCTTTTTGTTTAAATATAAGTATTTATTATAGCACAAAAGAATAGTTACTTAAAGCCTGTAATACCTTGATTGTTAATATGAATTGTCTTTTTAAAAGGAAAAGATTGAAGAAACAGCTATCACATAGTATTTTTCAGTATTTTCCGAATATTATCTACAAATTATGGTATAATTTAGGGTGTATAACAATCTAAAAGAGGTTTTTATGGAACATTCGACATGGCACAAGCTTCTGAAAGAGGAACTGCCGGATCATTATTTTTCAAAGATAAATCAGTTTATGGATCAGGTTTATAGTCAGGGAACGGTTTATCCCCCACGAGATAAGGTATTTAATGCTTTGTTAGAGACTCCTTTTGAAGAAGTTCGGGTGGTAATCCTTGGTCAGGACCCTTACCATGGGCCTAATCAGGCTCAGGGGCTTTCGTTTTCAGTTCCTGAGACGATTCCAGCTCCACCTTCTTTGGTTAATATTCTCAAAGAATTGGGGGAGGATCTTGGTCCTAGAAGTCATCATGATTTAACAACCTGGGCCGAGCAAGGGGTGCTATTGCTTAATGCCTGTCTGACTGTCCCAGCTGGTCAGGCAAATGGACATGCTGGTCAGATTTGGGAACCTTTTACAGATGCTGTTATTAAGGTTCTTAATCAAAAGGATACTCCTGTAGTCTTTATACTTTGGGGTGGCTATGCTCGTAAGAAGAAAGTGCTAGTGACTAATTCTAAACATGCCATTATTGAGAGTGCCCATCCGAGTCCCTTGTCGGCCTATCGTGGTTTTTTTGGCAGCAAGCCTTTTTCAAAAGCCAATACCTACCTTGTATCTCAAGGCCAATCCCCAATTGATTGGTTGAAGTAAAATAGAAAGTTGGAAGATTATGTTACTGATTAAAAATGGTCGTGTTGTAGACCCTAAATCTAGTTTGGATTTGCAAGCTGATGTTCTTGTGGACGGTAAAAAAGTCGTTAAAATTGCTGAAAATATCGACGCTGGAGATGCCCAAGTTATCGATGCCACTGGTCTTGTGGTTGCTCCTGGTTTGGTGGATATCCATGTTCATTTCCGTGAGCCAGGTCAAACCCATAAGGAAGACATTCATACGGGTGCCTTGGCAGCTGCTGCTGGTGGTTTTACAACAGTTGTAATGATGGCTAACACTAATCCAACGATTTCAGATAAGGAAACCTTAGAGGAGGTCTTGACTTCGGCAGCTAAGGAAAATATCCATGTTAAGTCTGTTGCGACTATTACAAAGAACTTTGATGGTGAAAACCTCACTGATTTCAAGGGTTTGCTTGAAGCCGGTGCTGTCGGATTCTCAGATGATGGTATTCCATTGACCAATGCTGGTATTGTCAAAAAAGCCATGGAGCTAGCTAAGGAGAATAATACCTTTATCAGTCTTCACGAGGAAGATCCAGATCTTAATGGTATTCTCGGTTTCAATGAAAATATTGCTAAAAAAGAATTTCATATTTGTGGGGCAACTGGCGTAGCTGAGTACAGCATGATTGCGCGTGATGTCATGATTGCTTATGATACACAATCACATGTTCATATTCAACACTTGTCGAAAGCTGAATCTGTAAAAGTCGTTGAGTTTGCTCAAAAACTTGGAGCACAAGTTACAGCCGAAGTGGCACCACAACATTTCTCTAAGACAGAAGACCTCTTACTCTCAAAAGGCGCTAATGCCAAGATGAACCCACCACTTCGCTTGGAATCAGACCGTCAAGCTGTAATCGAAGGTTTGAAATCTGGAGTAATCTCAGTCATTGCTACGGACCACGCGCCACATCATGCCGATGAAAAGAATGTGTCTGATGTGACTAAAGCACCATCAGGAATGACTGGTCTGGAAACCTCTCTATCTCTTGGTTTGACTAATTTAGTTGAAGCAGGACATTTAAGTTTGAAAGAACTATTGAAAGTAATGACAAGCAACCCATCTGATCTTTATGGTTTCGATGCTGGTTATTTGGCTGAAAATGGACCAGCAGATATTGTTATCTTTGCAGATAAAGAAAAACGTCAGGTTACAGCAGCCTTTAAGTCTAAAGCAGCTAATTCACCATTTGTAGGCGAAGAGCTTACGGGAAGTGTTAAATACACTATCTGTGACGGTGAGATTGTTTATCAAGCCTAAATAGCAGATCAGAGCAGGGTACATCGAGACACTTGGTGTTGCACCTGCTTTTTTAGTCATTAAAGGAGACACAGATGAAAAAAATTCTTTTGTTTTTGATTGTTATTCTTACCATCCTCCTGCCGACAACAGTTCATGCAAAAGAGGTAAGATATGACATTGCTTCCTACAAGGGGCACCTAATTATAAATGATGATGGCAATGGGACCTTCACCCAGGAAGTACTATATGTTTTTAATAGTGACTATAATGGACAATATGTGACACTTGGATATGCTGATCCTGTACCTAAAGGATTCATGATTTCGGAAAACCCTAGTGTTTCAGCAACCGTGAATGGTCAAGAAAAGAAAGATATTCAAGTGGAGGAAACAAATCTTTCTGACGGTGTAAAACTAAAAGTTTACAATTCGGGTTCCGATGGTGATAAGGTTCAGTTAAAAGTTACCTGGCAGATACAGAATATGTTGTCACTCTATTCAGATATTGCTGTTTTAAACTGGTTTCCTATCTCTGATTGGGATGAATCAATCAGCCATGTTGACTTTGAAGTTGAAGGCCTAGATGCAAGTCATGGGGAGCTTTATGCTCATACGGGCTATTTTGGAAAGACTCCCGATGTAGAGCGAACTTCAAACGGTTATCGTGTGCGGGTTGAAAACTTGCCATCGGGTGGTAAGCTAGAGTTACATGCCTATTGGCCTATGACGTCTGCGTTAAAAGATGGTCATTTGTCATATATCAGTGATGAGAAATATAGGGGAAAGTTTATAGAGAAGGAAGAATATATTAGTAAGACAATGGCGGCCTACCAGAATGCTTTTTACAAGATTTTGCCTAAAGTGATGGTTGGTTTCTTTATTCTCGGCTCTTTCTTATTCTGGAGAGTTTTGAGATGGACTAAGGAGCCTTCCTTCCCATACGATGTACGAATATACGAAACTCCTCAAGATTTACCACCTTTAGTTTTAGCAAAAAGTATTTATAACCAATCATTTGATAAAACAGGACTTGGCGAAGAGAATGGACATTTAAAATTTAAGAACATGGTTCAAGCAGTAATTCTAGATCTTGTCGATAGAGGCTACATAGCCTATAGCCAAGAAAATGGTGTTCATACTCTAAGACGAATTCCAAAAGAGGGATTAGCAGACTACGAGTTTGATTTCCTTGAAATGTTGTTTGATGATCGTATAGAAATCACGGATCGCGAGATGTTCTCTAGATACTATCTTGACGAGAAAGGATTAAGAAAACAGTTTAACAACGCTAAGTCTAATTATGAAAGGAATTCTGTTCGTGAAGAAGGACAGTGTATCAGGAGGAAGTTTGTTCAAGATGGAAGAAGTGTAACTGAAGGTGTGAATCGAGAGATTGTCTCACTCGGTCTTCCTAACCTATATCGAGACTTTACCATTAAAGAAAATATGTTTATTACTTCAGGGAATGTGGTATTTGCTCTACTTTTTATTATTTCTACACTAGCAACAATATTTTTATTTGCGGGCTTTGGTTCTGGCCTAGGAGTTATTTATCTTTTGGTTTCGCTCTTTCTTGCTTTAGTTTGGTACTCTAATAGAAGATCTATTGGAAAAAGACGGAAGAGAACTTTAGACCCGTCACATATCGAAGAATATCGTCATTGGCAATATTTCGAAAGCATGCTCCGAAGTATTACATCTTTTAGGCAATCAGAACTCGAATCCGTCATCCTATGGAATCGTATCTTGGTTTATGCGACACTTTACGGACAAGCGAATAAAGTAAGTGATGTATTGAAACGATATAACATCCACCTTAGCAATCCATCTTTAGATGAGTTCACTCATTCTGCAACGCCATTTATTATTTTGAACAATGTTAGTCGCTTAGAATCCTATGTTTCGACTTCGGATACCGTAAGTAACTTTTCTATCAACTCAAACAGTGGTAGTGGAGGTCTAGGTGGCGGTGGCTTCTCCGGAGGAGGTGGAGGAGGTGGAGGAGGTGCCTTTTAACCCTTACCAATCCATCGTAGAATATTAGCATAAAAGGACATCCAGTTTACCAACTTGGGTGTCTTTGTTTAGCTTGAGGATTATCTGATTTTGCTCCTCTCATTTCAAGATATTTTAGTAAGTAGAGATGTGAGGTTACAAAAAAATAGACATTGGCACTTTTTTGTATCGTCTTAATAACCAGGCTCAAAGATTTCAATAATCTGTATCAGGTAACCTGAATGTAAGCCGTTTCGGTAGTTGACATTTGGCAAAGCCTTAACTAATTCATTTAGTTCCTTATCTATATTTACTTTGTCAGTTAAAACTGGTAATTCGACGACAAGGAGCTGCGAATGATCTAGCTGTAGATAACTGCTACTCACCTTGATATCGGGGCGAAGAAGCTTACTGATTGCTTTATCGGAAGTTTGGAGAAATTGATACAAATCTAAATCTGACAAGGAAATCTCACCAAACTAAGAACTAATGTTCATAGCAATATCAATATGAGCAGCTTGCATTTCTAAAATGCGGTTAGAGAGGAAACTAGCTAAAATTGGATTATTGATCTGATCCAACATTTCTTGAGTTTCCGGATTACACATGATAGAGTCACCAGTTTTATAAATTTCAAGTAGTCCAGTTGCCTTAGCAGTATCTTTATCTTCTAAAGCAAGCGAGACTCCTTTGAGGTTTTTCTTGAAAAGATTAAAAGATTCTTGTTTCTGTGTAATGATTTGAATAAAGGATTTATTGTAATTGGTCATGGTGCCCAGCAATTTATGACGTTCTCTGTCTAGTCTTTAACCTGTTAAGATGAGAATCCAAAATCTCGTCGATCTCTGTGTGGTTATTTTGAAGATAATAATTTGAAGTATAAAAGCTATACATGCCGTAAGCCCGTGAATAATGGCATCACCCAATATAATAAAATACCCTATTTGAGTTAGAGTAAAATCTATCCAATCATATCATAACGCTTTGAAAAAGAGCATACGAATTGCCTATAAGTGATAAGGATGTAAGGCTTTTCATTTTTTAAGCATATTTCTTGCTCATTAAGTTTTTTTAACCTATCCTAGATGTATAGAAAAATTTCGATAGAGGAGATCGATATGGTAAAACTTTCTAAAGAGACACATCTTGAGATGTTCACTAAAATGGAACGTATACGTGAATTCGATTCACGTATTAATAAATTAGTTCGTCGTGGTTTTGTTCAAGGAATGACTCACTTTTCAGTTGGTGAGGAAGCAGCCAACGTTGGGGCTGTTCAACACTTGAGCTATGACGATATCTTCTTTTCAAATCACCGTGGTCACGGACAATCTATTGCCCAAGACATGGATTTGAATAAAATGATGGCGGAGCTTGCAGGTAAGGCGACAGGTGTTTCTAAGGGCCGTGGTGGTTCAATGCATTTGGCTGACTTTGAAAAAGGTAACTACGGAACTAACGGTATTGTTGGTGGTGGTTATGCTCTTGCCGTAGGTGCAGCTCTTACTCAACAGTACAAAGAAACTGGGAATATCGTTGTTGCCTTTTCAGGTGATGGCGCTACTAATGAAGGTTCATTCCATGAGTCAGTCAATATGGCGGCTACTTGGAAATTGCCTGTTATCTTCTTTATCATCAATAACCGTTATGGTATCTCAATGGATATTCATAGAGCTACCAACACTCCTCACTTGTATACACGTGCAGAAGCCTATGGTATCCCTGGATTCTACTGTGAAGATGGTAACGATGTTTTGGCTGTATACGAAACAATGGGCAAGGCTGTTGAGCATGTCCGTGGTGGCAACGGTCCCGCTATCGTTGAGGTAGAATCTTACCGTTGGTTTGGTCACTCAACTGCTGATGCGGGTGTTTACCGTACTAAGGAAGAAGTTGACGAGTGGAAGAACAACAACGACCCAATTATTAAATACCGTGATTATCTCGTTTCTGAAAATATCGCAAGCGCTGAAGAGTTAGATGCTATCCAAAGCCAAGTCAAGGCTGAGGTTGATTCAGCTTATGAGTTCGCCCAAAATAGCCCAGATCCAGAACTTTCAGTTGCCTTTGAAGATGTATGGGTAGACTAAAGAGAAAGGTTGAGGAATACAAGTATGAGTGAAACAAAATTGATGGCCTTGCGTGAGGCAGTAAACCTTGCCATGAGCGAGGAAATGCGTAAAGACGAAAACATCTTCCTTATGGGTGAAGATGTTGGTATCTATGGTGGTGACTTCGGTACTTCAGTTGGTATGTTGGCAGAATTTGGTGAAAAACGTGTTAAAGATACACCAATTTCAGAGGCAGCTATCGCTGGTGCAGCTGTTGGGTCTGCCATTACAGGTCTTCGTCCAATCGTTGACTTGACTTTCATGGACTTCATTACGATTGCCCTTGACGCTATCGTTAATAATGGTGCAAAAAACAACTACATGTTTGGTGGTGGTTTGAAGACTCCTGTAACTTTCCGTGTAGCCTCTGGTTCAGGGATTGGTTCTGCGGCACAACACTCACAATCTCTTGAGTCATGGTTGACTCACATTCCAGGGATTAAAGTCGTTGCTCCAGGTAATGCTAACGACGCTAAAGGTCTTTTGAAATCTGCTATTCAAGATAATAACATTGTTATTTTCATGGAACCAAAAGCACTTTACGGTAAGAAAGAGGAAGTGACACAAGACCCTGATTTCTACATTCCACTTGGAAAAGGTGAAATCAAGCGTGAAGGAACTGACCTTACTATTGTCACATATGGTCGTATGTTGGAACGTGTTCTTAAGGCGGCTGAAGAAGTGACTGAACAAGGTATTAATGTTGAGGTCGTTGACCCTCGTACTCTCGTTCCACTTGATAAGGACTTGATTTTCGAGTCAGTTAAGAAGACTGGTAAACTGATGTTGGTCAATGATGCATATAAGACTGGTGGATTCATCGGTGAGATCGCTGCTATGGTTACTGAAAGTGAAGCATTTGATTACCTCGACCACCCAATTGTACGTTTGGCAAGTGAAGATGTGCCTGTACCTTATGCGCGTGTCTTGGAACAAGCGGTTCTTCCAGATGTTGAAAAGATTAAGGCTGCTATTATCAAGATGGCCAATAAAGGAAACTAACTTTCTAGCGACGGTTAAGTGATATGTCTCGCTAGTAAAATGTGTTTCTTGTTTTAACTGTGAGAGTATCGGAAAATATAATTTAAAGTAGAAAGGAGAGGGCGAACCAGAGGGTGTAACTGAACCCGAGCGGAAAGCTTGGAAAATAGACCGTCCGTCTACGTCAGTAAGCTGACGTGTCGGTCGCCTAATTTTCAGTCGCTTTCTGGTCGCTCTTGGTATCTTATAAATGGCTTTTGAGATTATTATGCCAAAACTTGGTGTGGACATGCAGGAAGGCGAAATCATCGAGTGGAAGAAACAAGAGGGTGATGTGGTTAATGAGGGAGATATCCTTCTTGAA
>NZ_JWGQ01000058.1:0-1089 GCF_001069025.1 Streptococcus sp. 1004_SSPC
TTCAGTTTCCGAGTCACAATCATTGTCAAACTCAGAATCCGCTTCAACGAGTGAGTCAATTTCCGAATCGCAATCAGTATCAAATTCCGAGTCAGCGTCAGAAAGTGATTCAGTTTCCGAGTCACAATCAGTATCGAATTCCGATTCGGCGTCAGAAAGTGCCTTAATCTCTGAATCACAGTCTGTTTCAAATTCAGAGTCCGCTTCAACAAGTGCTTCTGTATCTACATCACAATCATTGTCAAATTCCGAATCCGCCTCTGTAAGTGAGTCAGTTTCAGAGTCACAATCAGTATCGAACTCAGAATCAGCGTCAATAAGTGCTTCAGAATCAGTAAGCACATCGGCATCAGAATCAGCGTCAACAAGTGCCTCAATCTCAGAATCACAATCAGTATCAAATTCCGAATCCGCTTCAGAAAGTGACTCTGTATCTACATCACAATCAGTATCTAACTCCGAATCCGCTTCAACAAGTGCGTCTGTATCTACATCACAGTCTGTTTCCAACTCCGAATCCGCTTCAGTAAGTGAATCAATCTCAGACTCACAATCAGTTTCTAATTCCGAGTCATCGTCAGAAAGTGAATCAATTTCAGAATCACAATCATTGTCAAATTCAGAATCGGCTTCAGTAAGTGTATCAATTTTAGAGTCACAATCAGTATCGAACTCAGAATCCGCTTCAACAAGTGTCTCAATCTCAGAATCACAATCAGTATCAAATTCCGAATCATCCTCAGAAAGTGAGTCAGTTTCAGAGTCACAATCAGTATCAAATTCCGAGTCAGCGTCAGAAAGTGCCTCAATCTCTGAATCACAGTCTGTTTCAAACTCAGAGTCAGCTTCAACAAGTGAGTCAATTTCCGAGTCACAATCATTGTCAAATTCCGAATCAGCTTCAACAAGTGCCTCAATCTCAGAATCGCAATCAGTATCGAATTCCGAGTCATCGTCAGAAAGTGCCTCAATTTCCGAGTCACAGTCAGTGTCTAACTCAGAATCAGCGTCAGAAAGTGCCTCAATTTCCGAGTCACAATCATTGTCTAATTCTGAGTCAGCCTCAGAAAGTGCCTCTGTATCTACATC
>NZ_JWGQ01000059.1:0-991 GCF_001069025.1 Streptococcus sp. 1004_SSPC
GCCATTTGGAAGTTTCTTAGTCTCTACGAAGCGGTAACCTGGAATATCTTTCTTAGGTTGTTCACCATCTTCTGTTGGATAGTTCGGAATTTCATTGCCGTCTTTATCCTTATGACTTGTCTTAACTTTCTCATAAACGTGTTCGATGTCGCCGTTTGGAAGTGTCTTAGTCTCTACGAAGCGGTAACCTGGAATATCTTTCTTAGGTTGTTCACCATCTTCTGTTAGTGAAAGTGGGTTACCATCTTTATCAACGAATGAAGTATCAGGACGAACTGTAGGAGTGTAAGTAGCTGTGACTGGTGTTCCATTCTTATCTACACGTTTAACGGTTACACCTGATGCTTTACCAACGAAGTCTGGTTCTGGTGTAAAGGTTACTTTACCGTTTTCATCGATTGTATAAGTTCCTTCACCTGGTACTATTTTTGTAGTTGTTCCATCTTCGAATGTTGGTGGTACATCTTCATCGATTGGCACATTAGGATTTCCTGGTGTAAATGTTGGTGTTCCTGTTTGAGGTTGTCCTTTAGGTCCTTCAGATACTGCAGGTGTTCCTTCTGGTTTCACCGGTGTTACTGTTGGAGTGTATTTAGCTGTGACTGGTGTTCCATTCTTATCTACACGTTTTACTGTTACCCCTGTTCCAACTCCTGTGAATGTCTTCTCAGGCGTAAATATTACTGTTCCGTCTTTCGCTACTGTGTATGTTCCTTCGCCTGGAATAGTCTTAGTTGTTGATCCGTCTTCGAATGTTGCTGGTACTTCATCATCCATTGGAACTTCTGGATTACCTGGTGTGAATGTTGGTGTTCCATTTTGTGTTTTACCTTGGATATCTGTTGTCTCAGCTGGTTCTGCTGTCGGTGTTACTGGCGTTACTGTTGGTGTGTAAGTTGTTTCTACCTTAGTTCCGTTAGTATCCTTTGCTACAACCTTAGCTGGATCTGGTGTACCAACAAAATCTTTGTTTGGTTGGAATGTAATAACT
>NZ_JWGQ01000060.1:0-307 GCF_001069025.1 Streptococcus sp. 1004_SSPC
TGTTTCAGGTGGCGGCAAAGAAGTTAAAGAAGTCCGTGTCCCAATCTGGTCAGATAAGAATGGTCAAGACGATCTTACATGGTACCATGCCGACAAACAATCAGATGGAAGCTACAAGGTTCATGTCGATACAGCCAGCCATAAGGGCGATGCTGGTACCTATTCTGTGCATCTTTACTATATGTTAAATGGTAAGAGAACCTATATCACAGAAACTAAAGCTACAGTCCCTGAATCTCAAGTAACAGGGAAATTGACCATCAACAACCAAACGTCTAATGGCTTTGATGTAGTCGTAACCAATGTT
>NZ_JWGQ01000006.1:0-1422 GCF_001069025.1 Streptococcus sp. 1004_SSPC
GGCGAGTCAACATACCATCTCCAGCGAAGAATTCATAAGGAATAACTTGGTTGACACCGGCTGGGAACGGGCCTGGGAAGTTGGCTTTGTCCAAGTAAGTAGCTGGGACATCTACTGTGTCTTTAGTATTGTCAGCCACACCCTTTTGCACTTCAGCTGGAGTTGTTGCTGGTTGCGCTTCACTGACTTCACGGTCTTGCCCAGAAACTGTAGACGCAGGACTTTCCACAGGTTTAACTGCATCTTCTGTTTGTTTCTTAGAGTCAGGTTGTGCTTGCACTTCTTCTTTTGGTTCTACTACTTGATCTTTAGCATCGGTATCCGATTTTTCTGAAGAGTCTGTAGCATCCAAACTTGTTTTAGGTGTTGGAACAGACTGTTCTGAAGGAAGAGCTACATCGACTGCTTCTTTGAGAACCTCTACTGGTAAGTCGCTCTTTGCACTCTCGGAAGCAGCGTCTGGCACGACTTGAGCAGGGGTTGGATTGACGACGTCAGCACTTGCAGAACTTGGTTGACCGACTAGGACAAAAAAGCCACTGGCTACAACAACTGAAGCGACACCGACACTTAGACGGCGAATAGACCAACGAGTATATCTCTGATTTTGATTGAATTTCATAGGATTCTCCTTAGAGCTTTCTTTTTTTATGACTCTAGTATAATCTCCTAAATTTAAAAAGGATTAATAAAAAGTTGAAATTTTTCTTAAATCCCTCTTATAAAATACTTATATTGACTCCATAGTTATTGAAAAAAGAGTAGTCCTTTCTCTTCTACTCACTCAGCTCTGTTAGAGTATCCAAATGTTGGTTATTAATCACCGCCATGATATAGGTGCTTGACCGTAAAAAGTCATCAGGACCGAATTGAACATCTAGAGGAGCATTTTCATAGTCACGAAATCCAAGTACATTGAGGTTGTATCGCCCACGTAAATCTAGCTGACTAAGGCTTTTCCCCGCCCAAGATTGGGGAATTCTCATCTCGACAATCGAAACATTCTTGTCCAGCTGAAAGACATCCACGCTGTATTATAGCCAAAGATGCTACGCCCTATTTCGCCCGCTAGTGTGATGTAACACGCCTTACCATTTTCCAAGATTATAGAATCCGCTCGGTTGCTGTTGGCCGTACCGATAACACGAATAGAGTGCTTTTTTTAATTATAAGAGCAACAAATTTATAAGGATTTGGAAAAAATAAAAGGAAGTCGACCAACCACCAACTTCCTTTTTACCTATTTTTTATAATTTCTCCTCTATTTTAAGAAAACTTTAGGCTTTGCTTTATATACTATAACCATCCTAAAACTTTTCTTTTTCATAATCTCCTAAATCCAGGTATTAGGTCCTGGATTTTTTGTGTGAACAAAAATTATGAAATTTGAATCAAAGCTTTTCTTTTTTTGACTGACTAATC
>NZ_JWGQ01000061.1:0-63605 GCF_001069025.1 Streptococcus sp. 1004_SSPC
GATTCTCTGCTTTCTTGCCAACCTCTCCTTGATATGAATAATACTTACGTTTACGACGAATTCTAGCGGTTAAAACAGCTACTTTCATAAGACGTTGCACCTTTTTATGGTTCACTATAAAACTACAATTTCGCAATTCAAGAGTCATTCGACGATAGCCGTAATTTCCTTTATGCTCACAATAAATTGACTGAATTTCAGCTTTAAGCTCTTTATCTTTATCAAGCCCACCCAGTCTCTTCTCCTGATAGTAGTAAGTTGATTGCGGTAAACGAGCTGTTTCCAGAAGTAAGTCTAGTCGAAATCCTCCTACAACCATTTCTCTATTTCTTCCTTTCTCGCTGTAAGGCTTCGTCCCTGTCTTCTAGCTCTTTTAACTTTTTAGGTACTCTTCCTCTTCTTTTCTCAACAATAGTATACCCATTTTTCTTGTATTGTACTATCCAATTGTTAAGCAATCTTTGATTTGAGAGCCCATAGTCCAGACAAACACTTTGTTGAGCACAACCTTCAAGTAGAACTTTATCAAACATTTCTCGTTTGAATTTAGGAGAATGGTAACGAATCTTTCCCTTTTTGACGATGTGTATTCCATAACGGTCAATTAATTTCACCATGTAATTAGACCAGAGATGTTCACCAAATTGATTTGAAAGTCGTTTAAAGCTTTTTCCTTGCTTTCTCAGTTCATATATTTGAACTTTATCTTCATAAGTCAATTTCATAATAAAAACACCCCAAAAGTTAGATTTTTTCTGTCTAACTTTTAGGGTGCAGTTCAAAATTGGAAAGGCTTTTTTTGATAACTTTAATCACTCATAGAAAAACGATTAGTCATCAAATTACTTGCATCATCTAAAACTTTTGCCAATAGTTTATCTGTTTCTAACTGTATCTGGTCACTAATCTTTTGATTTTCAGTTTCAAAATCAATACTTTCATCATTTTCCAAAGCAGTATCTACACGATTAATCATGGCATGTCCAAGTGCCATAGTTGTTTCGACATAGTCATCCAAATCTGCTTCATGCTGTTGGAAATGCGGATCACAGATTGCAGCAATCAAACGGTTGCTCCAGTAAAAATTACCTGTATCAACCTTATCTGTTGTTTGACGGAAATAAGCAGGTGTCGTTCCGACTTGAGTCCAGAATGGCACCATTGTACCAAATGGCATTGATCCATAGGCTAACCATTGGATACCTGTCGTTTCTGAGGGTTTGTTAGGACGCATTTGCAAGAGAGCCGTTTGACTAGTACGGTTGATACCGATTGGACGGAATTGGCGTTGACTCATAGCGTCTCCTTGAGGTCCATAAGGATCATAAGGCGTATCTTGGTAATGAAGACTCAAAACGTATTTAACATCTTCAACTGTAATTTTACGGTAAGGTTTTTGGCACCATGGAATGAAGAATGATTTTGGATCATAGTCCTTTTCTGGGTTCAAAAATTTCTGCATAGCCCAAGCGCGTGGTGTATTATAATGACGATCCTTATCTCGTTGGCTACCAAAAGCATAACGTGGATTAAAGTGTTCGTTAGAATAGGTTAAATCCAAATGATGCTTATTGATAAAGTTCCGGATATCTGGTGAGGCTAAATAGTCGTCTGGATTTTCAAACTCATAGTGATCGATGCCAAGTTGGTTTGGGTTAGTGACATAGGCATCGTCTGGAACACGTCTGGCAATCCAATGGTGACCACCAATTGTTTCTAACCACCAAATTTCCTCAGTATCTGCAAAAGCAATACCATTTGACTCATATGTGCCATAAGTTTCAAGGAGTTCACCCAAGCGAAGGACGCCTTCACGCGCAGTTTTGATATAAGGCAAGACCAATGTTAACATATCCTCTTCTCCAAAACCATCTTTAACAAGAGGGTCTGCACCGAGTACGCGCGCATTGGTGGTGATTGTTTCTGTTGCACTCATGGCAACATTAGCTGAGTTAATACCAGCCTCTCCCCAGATACCGTCTTTACCAAGTGCATCTGGTACAGAGGTATAACGTAAAGGATTATCTGGCAAATCAATTGAAAACTTGCTAAGCACAGACTGATAATGACGTGGTTGGTCTTCAGGAGTCACTACTAGGAACTCTTTGGGCGTAAAAACGCCTGATTGAGAATCTTCAGTACGTGCAATCATGGTAGAGCCATCATATGAGGCTTTCTTACCTACTAAAATCGTTGTACAAGCCATAAAAGCTTCCTTTCTACTTACAAATCGTCTGCTATCTTATTTATTTTTCTGAGACGATGGTTGACACCACTCTTGGTTAGAG
Organism: Streptococcus sp. 1004_SSPC; assembly: GCF_001069025.1. NCBI lineage: Bacteria > Bacillati > Bacillota > Bacilli > Lactobacillales > Streptococcaceae > Streptococcus > Streptococcus sp. 1004_SSPC. The sequence continues at coordinate 2,289 of NZ_JWGQ01000061.1, forward strand.
GAGGTTCTATACTATCTGCGATTTGCTGGATAGAGTAATCTGGATTAGCAATACGGAGTTGGGCAATTTGACGCAGTTCAACTGGTAAAACCTCCAAGCCAACCGTATCCATAATCTTGATAATGTTATTTATTGTTTTCATGCTAGCGCTAATTGTCCTAGCAATATTAGCTGTCTCAGCATTATTAGCACGATTGAGGTCATTTCTGGTCTCCCTCATAATTTTGACCTCTTCAAAAATCTCCTTAGAAGTCATGGCACCAATAACGATGAGAAAATCCATAATATCCTCAGCTTTTTGAAGATAGGTTACAAAACCATTTTTATGGCTTAAAACCTTGGCATCAAGCATAAATTTTTTCATGAGAGAGGCTAGATCTTCTGCATGGTCCTGATAGACAGAGAAGATTTCCAATTGATAACGGCCTTTTTCAGGATCGCGTATCGTTCCAGTTGCCAAAAAAGCCCCCCGTAAATAGGACCTTCCAGCCTCGTCATCTTCCATTATTGACGTTTCAATGCCTGTTTCAAAGCCAAAGAAAGAATCTGCTAATTGTAAATCAGACAAAATGTCATTGACATTCTCAGCAACAAAGACAGTGTAAACACGATTTTTCTTGAGATTAGTCTTGTTATAATGTCTCAATTCAGGATTGCAATGGTAGCGATTTTCTATCAACTGGTAGATATGACGAGCAATTTTTGCATTCTCTGTCGAAATAGAGAGAGTCAGTCCTTGATTCGTTAAACCAACGGAACCAGACATCTTAATCAATGCTGACAATTCCGCTATATCTTTACTCGAGGCTGCAATTATCTCTTCTTTAACCTTAATCGTGAAACTCATGACTTCTTCCTCACTAGATGCATAAGCTCTTCCACTACCAAATCGCCATGATGGAAGGCGCCTCCGTTCTCAAGTCGCAGAAAATTAGAAGAAACAATTGTTTTTGCTTCACGACGTAAGCCCTCAAAATCATGCTCAACCTGAACAAGGTATTCATCAAATTTATTACTAGCCATGTATTCCTGAGGAACCTTTTTGATGTTAACCAAAACATTATCAATAACATCAGAGCCAAGATGACGATTGAGAACGGCCACATGGTCAGCATCTGAAAATTGCTCCGTTTCTCCATACTGAGTCATAATATTACAAATGTAAGTGACATCAGCCTTGGTCTCTAAAAGTGCTTGACGAATCTCTGGTATAACCAGATTTGGCAAAATCGATGTATAAAGAGAGCCAGGGCCTAGTACAATCATATCACTATTCATAATGGCATCAACAACCTTACGACTTGCCTTCGGCACCTCTTCATTGTAGGTGTTGGTCACATAGACACGCTCAATCATGCCGTCGTATTGAGAAATGCTACTCTCGCCTGCCACCTCATGTCCATCTTGAAAAACGGCATGAAGGGTTAGAGCAGTCTCGCTGGCAGGATAAATCTTACCTGTAACATGGAAAAACTTCGTTAAAAGCTGCATAGCATTATAGGTAGACCCTTGCATTTCTGATATTCCAGCGATAACCAGGTTTCCAAGTGGGTGACCAGCTAAAGCTCCATCAGTTTGATCAAAACGGTATTGGAAAACGCGTTCATAAAGTTTAGGCATATCACTCATAGCAACCAAAACATTACGCAAATCCCCTGGAGGAGTTAGTTTCATAATATCACGCAGATCTCCTGAAGAACCGCCATCATCAGCCACAGTTACAACAGCGGTGATATCAACATCTTTATGACGCAAACTACGAAGAATAACTGGAATACCAGTTCCCCCACCTATTACTGTAATTCTTGGTTTTTTCATGAACGATTCACCGTTTCCTTACGTCTATCCTTATCACGATGTGTTTCATTTACCGTCCAATCATTTTTCAAATCTTGAGCTAGACGATGCGCAAAAGCTACACTACGGTGTTGACCACCTGTACATCCAACAGCAATGGTAAGAACAGATTTACCTTCTTTTTGATAGCCTGGAAGAATTGGTTTAATGAGGTGACTTAAATTCTTGTAAAAATCCTCTGATTCCTTATGAGTCATAACAAAATCATAAACTTCTCTGTCCAAGCCAGTGAGGTTACGAAGAGTAGGATCATAATATGGATTTGGCAAGAAACGGACATCAAATACCAAATCTGCATCCAATGGCAATCCATATTTAAATCCAAAACTCAAAACTTCAATACGGAAAGAAGATTGGTCTTGCTCAGATGAAAATTGTTCAGAAATTGCCTTACGAAGCTGACGTGGAGTTAGTTCAGTTGTATCCACCACGTTTTGACTCAAACTCTTAAGTGGTGACAAAAGTTCACGCTCTAGCTTAATTCCATCCAAAACACGTCCATCTGCCGCTAGTGGATGACTACGACGTGTCTCTTTATAACGTGAAACTAATTCACCATCCGTAGCATCTAAGAAAAGAATTTTGAAATTGAGTTCCTCATTGCTTTCCAACTGATCTAGAATATCGTTAATTTCGTCAAAGAAAACACGACTACGCATGTCGACAACAAGAGCAATCTTATCTGTCTCTTCACTGTGCTTCAATAGCTCAATAACCTTTGGCACCAGTGAAGGTGGAATATTATCAATGGTAAAATAACCAATGTCCTCAAATGATTGAATTGCTACAGTCTTACCTGCACCACTCATCCCTGTAACAACAACTAAATTAATTATCTTTGTCTTCATGAGTCTCCCTTTCTAGTCTCATTTCTTTCAAAACACGAATATCATCTGATATCTTCTCAACTTGTTGACTAACTGCCATTAGCATTTCTGTCTGCAATTTTTGAATAGTAAGCAAATCTGATTGGTCTTGTTGCACCAAGTGATCAATCTTTTCATGTAAAAGTCGGATTTCTTCCTTTGATTGTTTATTGACATGATAGTCATTTCGTGCTTGCAATCGATCATAATCCGATGCTCGATTCTGACTCATCATAATCAGAGGTGCCTGAACTGCAGCCAGTGTAGATAAGGCGAGATTCAACAGAATAAATGGGTACTTGTCAAAGGCAATACCAAAGGGTTGGACGACATTCAGCCCCATCCAAATCCCCATAAAAGCAATGAATGACAAGATAAAAGTCCAAGATCCACCAAATCTGGCCACTTCATCAGCCACCTTTTGGCCAAAAGTAATTCGACTATCCAATTGTTCCTGGACATCCTGGTCTTCGTATAGCAAACTCTTGGTCACATCATGAACTGTTTCACGCACATGCTCATTTTTCTCATTAGCATTGGAGATAACCTCATCGAGAAAAACTAACCTATAGTCCAAAAGACTGATATTACTTATAAAATCATGTCCTTTTAAATCAGGGTAGTCTTTTCTTAGAAGGACCTGTAAACGACTATTCAGTCGTTCGAAATAAGAACCATCTGTCTCGTCGAACCACTCTTTAGAGATATAATCTTGAACTCTTTTTACCTGCATAGTTTCGCCTTCTTTCTAGGCTTTATTATACCACATTGAAGACTCAAACGTTCAATCTATAAAGTAAAAGAATCCAAGACTAATCTCGGGCTCCTCCTATATTGGGACAATATTTAAAATCTTCTTATTGGTAGTTTAAGGTCCAGTAGTAAGTAGCATCACCAGCGACAACGCAAGCAACTGCTGCTTGGGTAACATCTGGACTCATGAGACGCTCACAAATACCACTGAACCATCAGATTCACGACGATAACAATACCATCACTGTTATATCTGTGTGAAATATCTTTGGCATGTAGAAGAGTTGTGCTATTGTAAAGATCATCAGACCATGTAAGCTCTGGCAAACCTGCTGCTTTACGTTATGCATTGATTTCGTTAAATACAGCCATCGCTGAATCAAGCTCAACATAGTCAGAATTTTCAGTTGGTTCTACATGATAAATAAATTTAACATATCTAAATTAAACATCACTATATTTTTTTGTCGTCAACATAGCTCTTGAGATTAGTTATAATAAATAGTCACGTGCCCAAGCAATGCCCTTAAAAGCGTTGAAGTTGTCAATATCTTCATTTCCCAAGTTACATTACAACCTCAGCCAGCATTGTCTATGAATTTTGGAGCAAAATTATTAATGACATAGCCTCTGAATTCATCAACATTTTGGAATGGAAGATCTTCACCAGCTTCACCTATTCCAACTACATTTTCAAAATATAATTTAATGCTTGATGCATTGTTATCATACATGTACTCGTCATTCTCTACAGAATTATGGAATTCTGGATTAAGCTCTGGATTATCACTTGCAGTGCTATTGTCATCGACAAATCTTGGATCTGAATACATAGGATAATCTGTCGGTGGCAATGTTAGTTTTGGTCACTTATCATAGTCAATATTGGTCTCAGGTGCATATGCTGGTATTTCAAGTTCAGGGACTTCGTAACTTGTTTCTGAACTTGAATCGGCTGTTGAAGCTGTTTCTGAGGTTATTGGAGCTTCAGAATCTATGCTTTAATATTTAAAAGTACCCTCTTACCATTTGAATAATAGTAATAATCGACATCATCTTTCAAATAATAGTGAATATCATTTTCATAACGGTAGTGAGGAGCGTTTCTCAAAATCTCATAACCAATCATTAGTGTATTGTTAGAACCACCATTATTGTTATTATAGTCGCCACCACAAACCCAACAACCGTTATAGTTCACATAGTAGCTACCATCACTTAAGATGTAGTACAAATAACCGTTGCTAAATCGGTAAGCACCTGATTCGTTATAATTGTTATAACCATAATCATATCCTTAGTTATATTCAGAATAATAGTTGTTATACCATGAGTTATAAGTATATCCATTACCATAATAAGTATCAGCTTCAGCATGGTCGTCTTTACCGACCACCATTGGTGCTAGTATGGCTGCTCCTAATACAACACACGAAATTAAACGTAAACTTTTTCTTATTGTTTTCATCCCCATTTAAAAAACAAACACACCTCTTTTAAAGCGACCTCTTACACTGCGTTTTACAACTTAATTGTGAGAAAGAAAGTTTCTATTGTCAAACTATTTCAATAATATAACTTTCTAATATATGACCAATATAATGTCAAAAATATTTTTACTTCCGATACCACTTAATCAATTTTTGGACAAGAAAAAAGTCCATTATTTTCATAAGGACTTTTAGAAAGATATTAACGATTATCAATATTTTCCGGGTAAAGATCGTGATTAAAGAGACGTTGCTCTGCCATCTTTTCATACTTAGTTTCTGGACGACCGTAATTATAATAAGGGTCAATCGAAATACCACCACGAGGGGTAAATTTACCCCAAACTTCTAGGTAACGAGGATTCAAAAGCTCTACCAAATCTTTACCAATGGTATTAATACAGTTTTCGTGGAAATCACCGTGATTACGGTAACTAAAGAGGTAAAGCTTTAGAGATTTAGACTCAACGCAGAGCTGATCTGGAATATAAGAAATATAGATGCTTGCAAAATCAGGTTGCCCAGTAATAGGACAAAGTGACGTAAATTCTGGACAGTTGAATTTGATAAAGTAATCATTATCAGTGTGACGATTATCAAAAGACTCCAAGACTTGTGGAGAGTATTCAAAAATATAAGGTGTCTCCTTATTACCAAGGAGAGTGAGGTTCTTCATTTCTTCTTGTTGTGACATTTTTCTTCCTTTATTGTTAATTTTTCTAGACCTTAATATGGTCAATTTTTAATCTAAATTTCTAATGTTAATCATTAAAAAAGTCAAAATACTATCAATTCTAAGCTTATAGAATGTGAAGATTATACTCCGCGCTCATTATCATAGAGTAGGGTATGAAGCTGAGGGAGAACACGTACATTGCCCCATGAGTCATCGGCAGCTACTGTCTCCCACAGTTCTTTAAGGCGATTTAATTGATGTTGGACAATATTACCCTCTGCTTTCGGTTCAGGATTACCAGCTGAGAGAAACATAACATCTGGTTGATAACGCTCCTGAATCATTTTAGCAAAGGCTAAATCTGCATCATCGAAAACAGGAACCTTGAAGGTAACTTTATCAGGATCCAGCTGGGAAACAATAAAGTCAAGGGTTTCCATATTGACTTCCATCTTGGATGATGGCGGTTTAGGACTTAAGGTTACTTGGTCAATATCCTTTAGCCACTCCTGCCAGCGAGAACCCTGTGTTTCAACGGCCAGGGTTACGCCTCTTGCCTTGAGTTTTGAAACGAGTTGAGCCATATTAGCCGCTAGCAGAGCTGGGTTTCCTCCAGATAGAGTAACATAGTCGTAAGTTCCTAGCGCATCTAAAGCTTCAATAACCTCATCAGCTGTCATTCGTGTTGGTTTTTCTGAACCATCCCAGGTGAAGGCAGAATCACACCAATCACAGTGATAATCACATCCTGCAGTTCTTACAAACATGGTCTTTTGCCCAATAGCTCGACCTTCACCTTGAAAGGTCGGCCCAAAAATTTCAAGGACTGGTAGTTTAAGTACTCGTTCTCTAGTCATCTAACCACTCCCGTCTAAACTCCGCAAAAGCTGTCGGTGTCTCATATAGCCGTACATACTCCAAACGAAGCCCACGCTCCTCCGGAAGATATTCACTAGCCGTCTGAAAAATCCAGAAAACCATATTTTCTGCAGTCGTGTTCATATAAGGCAAAGTCTCATTGAGATAACGGTGATCCAGATGAGGTTCCAAATGATCCTTGTAAATGCTCTTAAGGTCACCAAAATCATAGGTCATGCCACGCTCATCCAAGTAACCACTCACTGCTATTTGAAGATGGTAGGTATGACCATGAAGCGATTTGCATTTGCCTTCATAATGAAAGAGATGGTGGGCAGCATCAAAAGTAAACTCTTTAGAAACCATTGTACGGTGAGAATTGTAAACCAAAGACTCACCTGTTTCTTTTTTGATTTCTTTCGGTGCAAAGAACATTAAGCTTCTCCTCTTTCTGCTAGATATTTTTCAAGTCCTTTTTGGCGCAAATGGCAGGCAGGACATTCCCCACAACCAGTCCCAATAATACCGTTATAACAAGTCAGTGTTTTTTCACGAACATAGTCAAAAGCTCCTAGTTGGTCAGCCAAAGCCCAAGTCTCAGCCTTATCTAACCACATAAGAGGAGTCTGAATAACAAAGTCATAGGCCATAGCAAGGTTGAGTGTGACATTAAGTGATTTGACAAAAACATCACGACAGTCTGGATAACCAGAAAAGTCTGTCTCACAAACACCCGTAATAATGTCAGTAATACCACGTTGCTTGGCTAGAACAGCTGCAAAAGAAAGGAAAAGATGATTACGCCCGTCCACAAAAGTATTAGGAACTTCACCTTCTTCTGCCTCAATCTCAATATCAGATGTTAAGGCATTTTCAGTGATTTGACCAAGCAAAGACATATCCAAAACATGATGCTTTAGCCCTTGTTCTTGCGCAATTTCTTTAGCTACTTCAATTTCCAAGCTATGACGTTGCCCGTAAGCAAAGGTAACTAGTTCAACAGTTTCATAATGTTTTAAAGCCCAAAATAGGCAAGTAGTAGAATCTTGACCGCCACTAAAGACGACCAAAGCTGATTGACGTTTCATAATATTCCTCTTTATTCGTGATGTCTGAGACACATAAAAAGGCCCCTTGGGGGAGCCAAAAAAACGCCAGTAATGGTTTTTTTTAGCGATGGTGTCTCCCAAACATCGAAAATGATTTATCCTTAATAGGATATCATAGTTAAGATAAAAAGAAAAGAGCCAAGACTCTCTTCCTTAATCAATCTCAGCAATAACTTCGATTTCGATTTTAACATCTTTTGGCAAGCGTGCTACTTCCACCGCAGAACGTGCAGGAAAGTCAGATGTAAATGCAGTCGCATAAACCTCGTTAAATGGAACAAAATCATTGATGTCGCTAAGGAAACAAGTTGTTTTGACAACATGGTCAAAGTCTGTTCCAGCTTCCGCCAAAATTGCACCAACATTTTTAAGGACTTGTTCTGTTTGTTCTTGAATCGTTTCACCAATGATTTCACCTGTTTCTGGTGACAATGGTACTTGGCCAGATGCAAACAAAAGATTTCCTACGATTTTACCTTGAACATAAGGTCCAATTGCAGCTGGTGCTTTATCAGTATGAATAGTTTTTGCCATGATAATTCTCCTTCGACTAGTATGTTGTTATTATAGCAAAATATTCTGAAAATTGAAACAGGTATTTTCAAAAAGAAAAGAATTAGCTCCAAACTAATCCTTCTCTTATTATTTCATATACTTTTTGACATAGTCATAGTATTCTGGTTTTTCCTTTTTATTGAGTGCAAAGAGCATTTGCCCTTTCAGAGGCTCCTTGTCATCATTAGGTTGTAAAAAGAGGGCTGTTTCTTTTGATTTTGTTGGGAAAAATATCGTATAAGTCGTCTCTTTCCCTTGATCTTTTACTTTTAACGAAAAATAGGTAAAGTCAGCTTTAGATTTCGGACCATCCACTGTATAGTTATAAACCTGCTCACCAATCTTGAACTTATCTTTCTTAAAGACAATCGTATAATCCTTCTTTAAGGCATCTTGTGCCTGCCAGTCACCCTCTAGTGAGGGAGCAGACTTGCTACAAGCTACCATTGAAACCATACAAAGTAAGGCCAAAAGACCGAGTAACCATCTTTTCATACTTTTGCACTCCTAAAGAATTTTACTTATGGTTTGATACGGTGCAACATACGTGGGAATGGAATAGCTTCACGGATGTGTTTTGTTCCAGCTACGAAAGTAACCATACGTTCAATACCGATACCAAAACCACCGTGTGGTACTGAACCATATTTACGAAGGTCAAGGTAGAATTCGTATTCTGAACGGTCCATTCCGAGTTCATCCATTTTAGCTACAAGAGCATCGTAGTCATCTTCACGCATTGAACCACCGATGATTTCACCATAACCTTCTGGTGCCAAAAGGTCTGCACAAAGAACACGATCAGGATTACCAGGAACTGGTTTCATGTAGAAGGCCTTGAAACTTGCTGGATAATTAACAACGAATGTTGGAACACCAAAATAGTTCGAAATCCAAGTTTCGTGTGGTGAACCAAAGTCATCTCCATGTTCAAGGTGCTCATAATCTGTATCTTCATCATTTTCATGTGCTTGAAGAAGATCAATTGCTTCATCATAAGATACACGCTTGAATGGCTCAGCAATGTATTTCTTAAGAAGATCTACGTCACGTTCAAGAATTTCAAGAGCTTGTGGCGCACGATCAATAACACCTTGAATAAGCGCTTTAACATATGCTTCTTGCAAGTCAAGAGACTCATCATGTGACAAGAACGAATACTCGGCATCCATCATCCAGAACTCAGTCAAGTGACGACGTGTTTTTGATTTTTCGGCACGGAAAACAGGACCAAAGTCAAAGACACGACCAAGAGCCATAGCACCAGCCTCAAGGTAAAGCTGACCAGATTGGCTTAGGTAAGCAGGTGTACCAAAGTAATCCGTTTCAAATAATTCTGTTGAATCTTCAGCTGCATTTCCCGACAAAATTGGACTATCAAATTTGATGAAACCATTTTTATCAAAGAATTCGTAAGTTGCGTAAATAATCGCATTACGAATTTGTTGAACAGCCATTTGTTTACGTGAACGCAACCAAAGGTGACGATTATCCATCAAGAAGTCAGTTCCGTGTTCTTTTGGTGTGATTGGGTAATCATGTGATTCACCGATGACTTCTACTGCTGTCACATCCAACTCGTAACCAAATTTTGAACGTTCGTCTTCTTTGACCACACCAGTCACATAAACTGATGTTTCTTGGCTAAGGCGTTTAACAGTATCAAATTTTTCAGTACCTTCTTCTTCACCGTATTTTTCGATGAAGTTAGGTTTGAAAGCTACCGCTTGGAAAAAGGCAGTTCCATCACGCAATTGAAGAAAGGCCAATTTCCCTTTACCTGATTTGTTAGCTACCCATGCACCGATAGTGATTTCTTCGCCCACGTGTTTAGGCACATCAATAATTGAAACTAATTGTTTAGACATGTAATTACTTCTCTTTTCTTTTGATTTATATTAAAATTTATTTTTCCATAAATGCTTTGATACGACGAACAGCCTCTTTCAGAGTATCTAAATCTGTAGCATAACTAAAACGAATATTTTCAGGAGCACCAAATCCCGCACCTGTCACTAAAGCTACCTCTGCCTCTTCAAGGATGGCATTGGTAAAATCATTGACATCTGTATAGCCTTTGATTTCCATAGCTTTTTTAACATTAGGGAAAAGGTAAAAGGCACCTTGAGGTTTGATAACTTCAAATCCGGGTACTTCAGCCAAGAGTGGATAAATCGTATTTAAACGTTCTTCAAAGGCTTGACGCATCTCTTCGATAGAAGACTGATCACCGGTTAAAGCTTCAATAGCAGCGTATTGAGAAACTGCTGTAAGATTTGATGTTGTTTGGCTAATAATCTTCGCCATTCCTGAAATAATTTCTGGATCTCCTACAGCAAATCCCACGCGCCAACCTGTCATAGCATAGGTCTTAGAAACGCCATTAATCACAATTGTTTGCTTACGAATAGCATCTGACAAGCTTGAAATTGGTGTGAAAGTATTGCCATTATAGACCAATCGGCCATAAATGTCATCAGCTAAAATCAAAATATCGTGCTCAACCGCCCAGTCACCAATTGCTTGCAATTCTTCCTTACTATAAATCATTCCTGTTGGATTTGATGGAGAATTAAGCAAGACAACTTTAGTTTTTTCAGTACGGGCTGCTTCAAGTTGTTCAACCGTTGCTTTAAAGTGATTAGCTTCAGTCGTTTGGAAAGTGACCGGAACACCTTCAACCATTTTAACTTGGTCTACGTAAGAAACCCAGCAAGGTGTTGGAATAATGACTTCATCACCAGGATTGATAACCGTAGCAAAGAAAGCATATAAGATAAACTTCGCACCAGTGCCAACAACAACCTCATTTGGTTTTACAGCATAGCCATAGAAGTTTTCCATGTAAGTGCTAATCTCATCCTTAAGTTCTGGGAGTCCAGAAGCTACGGTATAGAAACTTGCCTTACCATTTTCAATAGAGGCAATGGCAGCATCTTGAATGTTCTTAGGTGTCACAAAATCTGGTTCACCAAGTGTCAAACTCAAGATATCACGTCCTTGAGCTTTAAGAGCTTTAGCACGCGCACTGGCAGCTAAAGTAACACTTTCTTCCATTTGTAATACACGATTTGATAATTTTGTCATTTCATTATAGTCCTTCCACTTTAATAACCTGACCTGAGATAAAATCAACCAGATAATACTGGGTTCCTGACTTCACTTCCCAAATAGGAGTTTTGCCATATTTTCCTAGGTGGACATAGGATATATCCTTAGCACCATAGGCTTTAGCTGCTTTTTTAGCCACTGACTTACTAATACCATCCGATTGCTTGTAGATATCAACCTCACCTGAATCATGACTCACGATAACAGCCAGTTTCTCACCTTGACCAGACTTTCCAAGAAGTCCGTAGTAGGTTGCCTGACCGTTGTAGATATTAAATTCAGAAACAGTATGAAGATCAGCTTTGGTCTTAGCTATGGCAATCACTTGCTTCTCAGCATCGACATAGGGCTTTACCGCAACAACTAGCATTGCTGTAATGGACACAATTACAGTCACAACAAGTACAATCATTCCAAAAATAAGCTGTTGCTTTTTTGTCCACGGTTGTCGTTGTTTACGCATAATGCCTCCTAAAAAAGTTTCTGAATTTATTATATCAGAAAAAGAGAAATCTTTACATAGCTATATCACTGGTAATAACTATCTTTTTATGACTCAGGAAATGCATAGAAACTCTGTCGTCTTAGAATATCTTTGCCTAAGAAATTAGCAGTCTTTTTCTAAGAATTCTTGAATGTCCTCTTTCAGCAGCTTAAATGGGGCATGTTTTAGGATGATTTCTTGTGACACTTCCTTTATGAACAGTTTTCCATAGCTCTTAACTAGGGGACGATTATCCATTAGTAAAATAGCTGATCGCTGTTCTGGTCTTCTTTGGGCACGGCCAATAGCCTGTTTGAAACGTAAAACCGTCATCGGGAGACTGTAACTATCAAAAGTACTTCTTCCTTGCTTAGATAACAAAGACTCTATTTTTTGATAGAAAGGATCTTTAGGATTGTCAAAAGGAAGACGTGTGATAACCTCGATAACCTTATCTTGTTGAGCAAAATCAGCACCCTCCCAGAACGACCCCATACCAAGTAAGAGATTAGTCTCACCTTTATCGAAACGTTTTTTGACATTAAAAGCTGTCCCATTTTTCTCTTGAGTCAAGTGATGAACTTTCCTATGATCTAACAAATCAGAAACAGCTATCATACTCTTTCGAGATGTAAATAATACTAAAATAGGATATCCCATTGCAGATAGTTTCTGGAGTCGCTTTGCAATCGCTTCTCCATATTCTTCTTCAGAAGAAACACCAATCATAGGCATGGTTTGATCAATCCAGATAGCTTGATTTGGTAAAGTTTCCATTGGAAGCCTTACTTTACGTACCTGACTTAGTCCTAATAAATCAGCCACATCGACGTCTGGACCAATATCAATTGTTGCTGAAACGATTAACACTTTTTGAGCACTTGGGAGATAACTTGATAATTTCAATAGCTCCTGACGTGAAGCCTTTAAATAAGTAACGCGATGTTCCTGATAATAGTCTGTTTCAAGCCAAAAATGACTGTAAAGCGGTGTGTTCAATGGTGACAGCATCTCCATCACATCACTCTCACCTTCAAGTTCAGAAATGGTTTGAAGCAAACGATTTAATTGCTGTCGATTATACTGCTTCTGAGGGAATCGTTGATGCTCTTGAATTAAATGGCTCACTTCAAACTGCAAATTTTCAAGCAAACGCTGTTGCAACAAAGTCTGACTATCACTATCAAGAATACGATGAATCTGTTGCAAAAGAGTCGTAAGATTGACTTGATGACGTGAAAACTGTTCCAAAGCCAGAACCATCTTTTGTCCTTCATCAATCACAAGAGTCTTTCCTCGAACAAAATCATGGTCATCTTCCATACGTGTCAATAGATAAGCATGATTGGTTACAACAACTCTAGCTTCTTGACCTTTTTGATAAGACTGCTTCCAAAAATCGTAACCTGCAAAAAGACTATCTGCCTTTAGCTTACCATCATGTTTGATTTCATCAAAATAAGCCATGTAGCGTTGTTTCTGTTTAATTTCGTCAAGATCACCAGTTTCGGTTTCAGTCAACCAAACTAAAAGTTGCATTTTATAACGATTAATCAAACGGTTACTATCCTGACGTAATAAGGTATGGTAAAAAGCATCTAATTTGATATAGTTCGTTGGTCCTTTGAGACTATGAAAGCTAATGTTAAAAACTTCTGCTAAGGCCTTAGCCTCCTTACTCATAATCTGATTTTGAAGAAGCTTGGTCGGAACAGCTACTACTACTTTATCGACATCGGCTTGTGCTAACAAGGGGAGCAGGTAGCCATAGGTTTTCCCGATTCCAGTTTGAGCTTGAATCATTGAAATATCAGTATTGTCAAGTTCCCTCCTCACTGTCTTCGCAAATTCCTCTTGTTTAGATCTTGATTCCAAACCTAAGAGAGCAATATTAGTTTCAAAATCTTGAGAAAGCTTACGTTCCGACATGTAAGTCAAAGGTCTACGAAGTACGATACCAGATTCCTCAAGCATGACATATTCCTTTGAAAGACTGTTAGTTTTACCTTTTATAGCATCACGAATAACCAATTCAGACTCAAAAAGCAAATTATCAGAAAATGTCAAAAGCATATCAATGGTCTGTCTAGGTAAGCTAGCAATCTTATCCATCAAATGAAACAAAAGCTGTCCTGTAGCTCTCGCATCTTCAATTGCTGTATGAGCTTGTGCTAAGTCAAGATTTAAGACTTGTGATAAATAAGAAAGTTTATATTGTTCTAGCGTCGGATAAAAGACCTGAGCCAATTCTACCGTATCAACACGTGGTGTCCTTAGTTCGAAGCCCTCCATAAAAAGTGCCTCTGCAAGCAAGTTAGCATCAAATTTTACATTATGGGCAACAAAAATACAATCCTCAATCAGTTCAAAAATGGTTCTAGCAATTTCTGAGAAATCTGGTGCCTGAGACAACTGTTGATCAGTAATTCCTGTTAAGTGAACAATATGATCATCAAGTTCTTGGTGTGGGTTAACGTCACTCGCAAATTCATCAATTACCAGACCGTTTTGCATGATGACAATTCCCACCTGAATGATACAAGCCGTTGATGAAGCCGATGTAGCTTCCAAATCAACAATGGCATATTTATTCGTGTTTTTTTCACTCATAGTGACCTTATTATAGCATATCCAAGACACCAAAAAAAGACAAAACCATCATTCTGATATTGGAAAAAGCCTGAATTTCGTGCTAAACTAGAGCTATGAAAATAAAACGAATTTTAAATCCTGTTGCCCAGGAAAATACCTATATTTTAGAAAATGAATCAGCCAGCTTAGTCATTGATCCAGGAAGCAACACTTCAAGTATCTTAGCTGAACTCGAGGAAATTGCTAAACCTGTTGTGGCTATCCTCTTGACCCACACGCACTACGATCACATTATAAGCGTCGAAGCTGTCCGTCAAGCTTATAACCACCCACCTGTCTATGTCGCAGAAACTGAGAAAGACTGGTTAATGAATCCTGTTCATAATTTGTCTGGTCTTCCACGTCATGATGATATGGAGGATGTTATTGTCAATCCTGCTGACTACTACTTTGATTTTATCAAGGACTATAACATCGGCAACTTCCAGTTTAAAGTCGTTCCAACTCCTGGACATTCTATCGGTGGAGTTTCCTTTATCTTTGAAAAAGAAGAAACTGTTTTTTCTGGTGATGCCCTTTTTAAAGAAACAGTTGGGCGATGGGACCTTCCTACAGGTAATCACGACCAGTTACTTTCTAGCATTCAAGAGCAACTCTTCACTCTTCCTAATCACTATCGCATTTTCCCAGGCCACGGATGGGACACAACTATCGGTCACGAAAAAGTCTTTAACCCACATTTTTCATAAAAAGAAAAGCTCATCACTGCTGTTCTCATTTCGGCAAAGTTGGGCTTTTTGAGTACAGAAAAGAAGGCCCAAGGGCCTTCCTTCTCATCAGAAACTCTTTTGAGTTCCTATTTAGATTTGATATAGTTAACACCATCTGCTTTAGGTGCAACGGCTTTACCGAAGAATGCAGCTAAAACAATAATTGTCAAAATATATGGTGCAATTTGCAAATAGACGTTTGGTACATGTGAAATAACAGGTAACTGTTTTCCGATGATTGCCAATGATTGTGACAAACCGAAGAACAAACTTGAGAGCATAGCTCCAACTGGATTCCAACGACCAAAAATCATAGCAGCCAAAGCGATGAAACCAGGACCAGCAATAGTGGTAACGGCAAAGTTATTTGAAATCGATTGGGCGTAAACCGCACCACCAACACCACCAAGGAAACCAGAAATCATAACACCGTAGTAACGCATACGATAAACGTTAATCCCAAGTGTATCTGCAGCCTGTGGATGCTCACCTACTGAGCGAAGACGCAAACCAAAGCGAGTCTTGAAGATAACCCACCATGACACAACTGAAACCAAAATAGCTACATATGCAATCAAGGAAACGTTCGTAAAGAAGACTTTACCCAAGATTGGAATATGGCTCAAAATTGGAAATGATACAGTTTTAAAGTTATGGCTAATAGCTGGTGTTTGACCGGCACCAAAGATAACACGTGTCAGAAAGACTGCTAAAGATGGAGCAATCAAGTTCAATACCGTACCAGAAACAACATGGTCCGCACGGAAATTAATGGTCGCAACCGCGTGGAGCAATGAGTAAACAAGACCAATAAGACCTGCTACAATCGCGGCAATCCAAGGAGTTGCATCACCAAAGCTATCTGCAAAATTCAAGTTAAAGATAACACCTGCGAAGGCTCCAATAACCATGATTCCTTCAAGACCGACATTTACGATACCACCTCGTTCAGAGAAAGTACCACCGATACTTGTGAAAATCAATGGTGCTGAGTATTTCAGCATAGAGGCAACAATCAAGGCTAAAATTGTAATGAAGTCCATATTAGTTTTGTCCTCCTTTAGCTTTCACTGACTTATGACGAGGGAGAACCCAATATCTAATAATGTAGTTAGCACCAACAAAGAATATAATCAAAGCAGATACAACGTCGATAACCTCAGAAGGCACACCAATCATACCACTCTTACCTACAGACAAGACACCATAAAGAAGGGCAGCAAACGGAATACCAATAGGTGAATTAGTAGCCAAAAGAGCAACCGCCATACCGTTCCAACCAATTGCCAATGAAGAGTTTTGAACAAATGCATTTTGGAAGGTACCAAGTCCTTCTACTGTTCCTCCAAGTCCACAAAGGGCACCTGAAATAATCATAGACATAATAATAACACGTTTTGATGACATCCCTGCATATTCAGACGCATGAGGGTTGAGACCTACAGATGTAATTTCAAAACCAGTTGTTGTTTTCTTGAGCATGAACCAAACAAGGAAAACTGCTGCAAGAGCAAGGAAGAAACCAATATTAAAACGTGAGCCACCAGTTAAAGATGATAAGAATTCTGTTTGGTAGCTTGCAGAGGATGCGACCTTATTAGATGCTTCTGATGAACGCAACATGTCGGCTGTAAAACCAAATCGAACAATATTATTTGCTACATACAAAATGATGTAGTTCATCATGATGGTAACAATGACCTCACTAGTTCCCAAATAAGCACGAAGAATACCCGGAATTGCACCAGCGATACCACCAGCTACAAGACCGATGATTACTGTACAGAAAACTGAAACCACTTTTGGTAATTCTGGAAACTCTAATGCAAACCACACAGCAGAGGTCCAACCAGCTAAGGCTTGCCCTGGCAAACCAACGTTGAAAAATCCTGCCTTAGATGCTACAGAGAAACCAAGTGCAATCAGAATCAATGGACTCATGGCACGTAGAATTTCACCGATATTTTTCAAAGAGCCAAAGGCCGTTGAGAAAAGATCGTAGTAAGCCCAGAATGGGTCGTAACCAAAGATTAACATCAAAACAGCACCGACCAACATTCCCAAGAGAACAGCAATTAAAGGAACTGCCCAATTTTGTGTTTTTTTAGACATTTGCTTCCTCCTTATTCAATTGTCCACCAGCCATAAGGATACCAAGATCTTGCTTATTGGTTTCAGCAGGATCTAAGATACCTTGAATTGCACCATCATAGATAACAGCAATTTGATCTGACATATCAAGAATTTCATCCAATTCAAAGCTGACAACAATGACAGCCTTACCTTTATCACGTTCAGCGATAATACGTTTACGGATGTACTCAATGGCACCAACATCAAGACCACGAGTTGGTTGACTTACAATAAGAAGATCTGGATTACGGTCAATTTCACGGGCGATAACTGCTTTTTGTTGGTTACCACCTGACAAATCACCACCGGCGATTAATTCTCCAGCACCACGAACGTCAAATTCGTTCATCAATTCACGAGCCTTTGCATTTATGATATTATAATTCAAAATACCGTTCTTAGAATTAGGCTCCTTATAATAGGTTTGAAGAGCAATATTTTCAGCAACTGTCATCTCAAGAATCATACCATCACGATGGCGATCTTCTGGAATATGACCGACACTCATCTCAGTAATCTGACGTGTAGTCTTATGAATGATAGACTCACCCTTAATAGTGATGTCACCAGATTTAATTTTACGAAGTCCCGTAATTGCTTGGACAAGTTCTGTCTGTCCATTTCCGTCAATACCAGCGATACCAATTATCTCACCAGCACGCACATCTAACGATAAGTTTTTAACAGCTGGAACACCTCGATTCTCATTAACCACCAAATTTTTAATAGAAAGAACCACTTCTTTAGGATTTGAAGGAATTTTATCTGTCTTAAAGGAAACATGACGACCAACCATCATTTCAGCCAAATCGGCATTTGTAGAGCCTTCAATAGTAACTGTATCAATTGACTTACCACGTCTAATAACCGTAACACGATCAGAAACCGTACGAATTTCATCCAACTTATGGGTGATAAGGATAATAGACTTACCTTCCTTAACCAAAGTTCTCATGATGTTTAAAAGCTCCGTAATTTCAGAAGGTGTCAAAACGGCTGTGGGCTCATCGAAAATCAAAATATCAGCACCACGGTACAAGGTTTTAAGGATTTCAACACGTTGTTGGGCACCGACAGAGATGTCTGCAATCTTAGCTGATGGATCAACCGCCAGGCCGTATCGTTGAGATAATTCTGTAATTTCCTTTACAGCCTTCTTCATATCAAGAACACCACCAGATTTGGTCACTTCACTACCTAAAATGATGTTTTCAGCAACTGTAAAAGCTTCAACCAACATAAAGTGCTGGTGGACCATCCCAATACCCAATTTTGTTGCTTTAGACGGTGAATCAATCGTCACAGCTTGCCCATTTACCTTAATTGTTCCGCTTGTAGGCTGTAACAGACCTGCAAGCATATTCATCAAGGTTGACTTACCTGCACCATTTTCACCGAGGAGGGCATGGATTTCTCCTGGTCTCACATCGAGATTGATGTGATCGTTTGCAACAAATTCACCAAATTTTTTGGTAATGTCGTGCATTTCAATGACATTTGGCTTGGTCATACAATCTCCTCTCAAAAATAATTATTATATCAGCAAAGGAAATCATAAACTGCTTCCCTTTGCTGAGACAAAAATTGTCCCAGTTTAAAGTCTAAGTGTGTGTACTTAACCCATTATTTGCTAAGACCATCAGTTGGTTTCAATTCACCATTCTTGATTTGTTCTTTAGCTTTTACGACTGCATCCTTAATATCTGAAGGGAGATTAGATGTTACGATGTCAACACCGCCATCTTTGATACCATAAGTCTTAGTTTTACCACCTTCAAATTTCTTGCCTTTAACTTGATCGTTAGCAATGTCTTTAACGACTGCACCAACTTGTTTGATTGTTGAAGTCAATACAAAGTTAGATTTTTTATTGTCTGAAGATGTATAGTTTCCTTCTGCTGATTGGTCGCGGTCAACACCGATTACCCAAACCTTTTTATCGCTATCAGCGCTAAGTTTTTCATTAACCTCTTTAGCGGCTGTGAAGACACCTGTACCAGTTCCACCAGCTGCTTGATAGATAACATCTGCGCCTGAAGCATACATTGTTGAAGCAATAGTTGAACCTTTGGCAGCATCAGAGAATGACTCAGCATATTGAACTTGAACATCAATATCAGGTTTTACAGATTTAGCACCTGCAGTGAAACCAGCTTCGAAACGTGTAATTGTGTCTGATTTTTGACCACCGATGAAACCAACTTTGTTTGTTTTTGATTGCATTGCTGCGGCAATACCTGCAAGGTAAGCTCCTTCATTATCAGCAAACAATACGCTTTCAACGTTCTTTTGGTCTTTAACTACATCATCGACGATAACGTAATTAATTTTCTCGTTATCTTTAGCTGATTCTGAAACAGCATCGTGAAGTGCAAAACCAACACCAAAGATAAGATTATAATTTTGGTCTACAGCTGATGACATGTTTGTTGCAAAATCAGATTCTGAGTTTGATTGGAAATATGTGAAACCTGAATCTTTTTCAAGTTTGTTAGCTTTACCCCAAGCTTGAAGACCTTCCCATGCTGATTGGTTAAATGATTTATCATCAACACCACCAGTATCTGTAACAATTGCAGCTTTAACTTTCGAATCAGCTGCTGAACCACCTCGTCCACCACGAGCACAGGCCACAAGACCAAGTGCTGCTACAGCAACAAGGCCAATTCCAATAATTTTCTTGTTCAATTTCATCTTGAACACTCCTCCTATAACTTGCAAGAAAACTTGCTTAATAAAGAATAAAACAACTAGACTATTGTAAGTCTGTAAAAGAGTATGGTAACAACTCTCCGACTGTCATCTCGACTGTCGATTTATCTTTAGCGATAAGAATCACTTTAGAATCAGATTCAAAAAATTCAACCATCACTTGGCGACATGCACCACATGGTGATATAGGCTCTTTGGTATCACCGTAAACAGCGAGACACTCAAAATCACAGTATCCTTCAGATACCGCTTTAAAAATAGCCGTTCTTTCTGCACAATTGGTCAACCCAAAAGAGGCATTTTCTATATTGCAGCCTTGAAAGATTTCTCCATTTTTTGTAATCAAAGCCGCACCAACTCTAAACTTAGAGTAGGGAACATAGGCATTTTCTGCTGCCAATCGAGCTGCTTCTATCACTTTATCTTTGTTAGTAACTGTCATGGCTTTCTTGACCTTTCGTAATGGCAACTCCAGACGAAGTACCAATACGGGTTGCCCCAGCTTTGATAAAGGCTTGGGCAGCCTCAAGTGTACGAGCACCACCTGATGCTTTCACTCCCATAGTTGGGCCAACGGTCTCACGCATGAGTTCAATATCCTCAATGGTAGCCCCACCAGTAGAGAATCCTGTAGATGTCTTCACAAAATCTGCACCTGCTAGTTTTACTAATTGGCAAGCTTGGACTTTTTCTTCATCAGTTAAGAGACAAGTTTCAATGATTACCTTTACAAGACTTCTTCCACTAGCTTCAACAACAGCTTTAATGTCGTCTTCAACTAATTTAAGATTTCTAGATTTAAGAGCACCAATATTGATAACCATATCAATTTCATCAGCTCCATTAGCAATAGCATCCTTAGCTTCAAAGGCCTTGACAGCTGATGTAGAAGCCCCTAAAGGAAAACCAATTACTGTACAGACGTTAACAGAACTGTCTTTCAAAAGTTCTGCTGCAGTCTTTACCCAAGTTGGATTAACACAAACACTCGCAAATTGATATTTCTTAGCCTCGTCAATTAAGGCATAAATCTGTTCCTCATTAGCGTCAGCTTTTAATAAAGTATGATCAATATAGCTATTAACAGACATAAAAAAACTCCTTAATTAGATTGAGATTAAGTCCTAAGAAATAATTTTCAATATTTCATTTGGCTTTTTACACACTCTACCAATAATAACATTTTTTTTGAATTCAGTCAGCATTTTTTCAGATAAAATTTCTTGGCTATAGACCTTAGCGATAAGGTCTCCTTGAGCTACAGAGTCGCCAACTTTCTTTTCAAAAACAATTCCGGTTTCATAATTAAGACTGTCAGTCTTTGTAGCACGACCTGCTCCTAATTGCATGGCAAACTTCCCAAAAGCCATAGCTGGAAGCTCCTCTATGTAACCAGCTTCATCTGCATGAATTTCTGTCATAATAGGCGCATTACTACAACGATAAAGATCCTCTATATCACCGCCCTGAGCTAGAATGAGCTCTTCAAACTTGGCAAGTGCTTTTCCACCAACTAGATGCTGACGAATTTCTTCTGGGCTAACCTCAACCTGTGCTAAATCCAATAAAATTTCGGCTAGCTCGCAGATAAAGTCAGTGATATCCTCACGACCCTTACCCTGCATAATTTCAATCGCCTCAGTGATTTCTAGACGGTTACCAATAGCTTTACCTAGTGGTTGACTCATATCTGTAATTACAGCGATTGTTTGACGATTTACTTCGCGACCTAGTGCAACCATAGTCTCAGACAACTTCTCAGCATCTGACATGTTTTTCATGAAAGCCCCTTGACCAACGGTAACATCCAGCAAAATCTTATCAGCACCTGCTGCAATTTTTTTAGACATGACAGAGCTTGCAATTAGAGGAATAGAATCTACTGTTGCAGTCACATCACGTAGAGCATACAAGAGTTTATCAGCCTTAACCAAATGTTCCGACTGACCAATAAGAGAAATCCCAATTTCTTTAACCTGGTCAATAAACTCTTCCTTGCTACGTTCAACCTGATAACCTTTAATAGACTCGAGTTTATCAATAGTTCCGCCTGTATGACCAAGACCACGTCCACTCATTTTAGCTACTGGCACTCCAAAACTAGCTACAAGTGGCATGAGAATAATGGTTACTTTATCACCAACACCTCCGGTCGAATGTTTGTCCACCTTAACACCTGGGATTTCTGACAGGTCATATTGTTCACCCGAAGCAACCATTTCTGTCGTTAAATCATGGATTTCACGAATAGACATACCTTGATAGTAAATAGCCATTGCCAAAGCAGCTATCTGATAATCAGGTATTGCTCCAGAAACGTAGCCATTAATGAGATAAGTAATTTCTTCTGTGGTTAATTCTCCAGCATCTCTTTTCTTTTCAATTAAATCAACTGTTCTCATACCTTTTCACTTCTTAGGATATAATATCCCTTGTCCTTCTTTACAACTTCAGCATTTCCAAACACTTCCTCCATCTTAGCCTTAGCTGACGGAGCTCCTTGTTTTTTCTGAATCACTATAGTTAAAGTACCACTTAGATTGAGATGGTCGTAGGCTTCCTCAATAACTTGATGAACCACTTTCTTACCAGCACGAATGGGGGGATTAGAAATCACATAATCAAAGCTTCCTGTGACATTCTTATAGATGTTGGATTGAAAAATAGTAGCCTCGACCTTATTGCGTTCGGCATTCTGTTTAGCCAAATCTATAGCCCTACTATTGATATCAATCATAGTGACTTTGACTCCTTGAACCTTGGCTAAACTGATACCAAGAGGGCCATAACCACAACCTACATCAAGAACTGTCTTTCCAGCCTCTAAATCTAAAGCGTTCAGAAGTACTTGACTTCCAAAATCAATCATTTTCTTAGAGAATACTCCAGCATCCGTATAAAACTGGAAACTTTCTCCTAATAGATTTACTTTTAAATCATGAATATCGTGAGCCGCATCTGGCGTCTCAGCATAGTACATTTTTGACATAATTTTCCTTCTAAATAGTCCTTTTCTTTTATTCTAACAGAAATATAAAACTAAGGCTAGTTAAATGGTAAGGCTTACATCTCGAATCCTTTTTTGATATAATGGAACTTATGTTAAATGAATTTATCAATTTTGAAACTATATCTCGGAACGATTGGCAAAGATTCTATCAAGAAGATCAAGTATCATTAACCTCAGAAGAACTAGAATCCATTAAGAGTTTAAATGACAAGATTGACGTTCAGGAAGTGAGGGACATCTATCTTCCTTTAATCAATTTGATTCATATCTATCAGCGAGCTGCAGAGGACCTCACCTTTTCAAAAGGTATTTTTTTGCAAAAAACACAGGCTAACAGACCTTTTGTTATTGGTATCTCAGGTTCTGTTGCAGTCGGAAAATCAACAACCAGTCGCCTTCTGCAACTACTTCTTCAAAGAACCTTCCCTAAGACGAAGGTTGATATGGTGACAACAGATGGTTTTTTATTCCCAAACCAGGTCCTCATAGATAAGGGAATACTTAATCGTAAAGGCTTCCCCGAATCCTACGACATGCCACTACTTCTCAATTTTCTAGATACCATAAAAAATAGTGGGGACGTCAACATTCCTGTTTACTCACATGAAATTTATGATATTGTACCAGGACTTACTCAAGAAATTAGTCAACCAAATTTCCTAATTGTTGAAGGTATTAATGTTTTTCAGAATCCCATTAACCAACGTCTCTATATGAGTGACTATTTTGATTTTTCTATCTATATTGATGCTGACGTAAAAAATATCAAAACTTGGTATCTTGAACGTTTTCAAACTCTTCTTGAACTTGCTCGAAAAGATGAAAACAACTATTACCATCGTTTTACCAAATTTACAAAAGAAGAAGCACTTTCCTTAGCGCAAAAAACTTGGGAAGAAATCAACTTGGTAAATCTAGAAAATTATATCGAGCCTACACGAAATCGTGCAGAGCTTATTCTTCATAAAGGTGATAATCATAAAATCGACCTCATTCATTTAAAAAAATAGAAAAAGCTTGCCAAGGGACCTAAAATAACGTATAATGACATAGTTAGATAAATTTGGAGGTGAAAACATTGGCAAATATTAAATCAGCTATCAAACGCGCTGAACTTAACGTTAAACAAAACGAAAAAAACTCAGCTCAAAAATCAGCTTTGCGTACTGCTATTAAGGCATTCAACGCTAACCCAACTGAAGAAGCTTTCCGAGCTGCATCAGCAAGCATCGATAAAGCCGCTTCAAAAGGTTTGATTCATAAAAACAAAGCAAGCCGCGATAAATCACGTCTTGCAGCTAAATTGGCTAACTAATTGAAAACTCCAGTAGGAGTTTTTTTCTTGTCATAATATCATAAAAATCCTGCTAGCCTATTGTTAGCAGGATTTTTATTTATTCATTAGACTCCGGTAATTTTAACTTCAAAAATAGTCCCCTTCGGCTGATTATCCTTGACAATTATCGTTCCTTTAAGAGCAAGAACAATCTGTTGTGCCAAAGATAAGCCCAACCCAAAACCACCTTTTTGTCTAGTTCTAGCTTTGTCTACTCGGTAGAAACGATCAAAGATTTTTTTCTTATCTTCATCTGCAATACCAGGGCCATTGTCTGCCACTGTAATATAAAGATGACGATCATTAGTACGAACGGTGAAAGTCACCTGGCCATCATCTTCTGTATATTTGATAGCATTATCGAATAAAATTGTCATGAGCTGCTTCAATAGAGTCTTATCAGTTTGGATTGAGCGCCCAACCTGATTTTGAGCAGTAAACCCCTTTTCACTTTCTTCAGCAATCATAGCATAATTGGTAAAGACTGTATCAAAGAAAGAAGAATCTAAGGTTTCAATTTCTGGTTTAATACCATCATCACGACGAGCCAAATTCAAGAGATTGGTCGTCAAAAGACGCATATTTCGGACTTCATCAAGACTTGAAGCAATGTTTTCTGAATTATCTAAAATGGTACTTTCAGGCTTACGGAAAAGCGCCTCTAGTCGGTTTTGAATCACAGCAAGTGGCGTACGCAACTCGTGGCTAGCATTCTCAACAAATGCCTTCTGCTTCTCCAGACTTTCCTGTATAGGCCGTCTTGACCATTTTGCCAAATACAAACTAGCTACGATAGATAGTAGCCAAAAAAAACTCATCATAATGACAATTAGTTTTACATAACGTTCAGTGGCTTCTTCTAATTGCGTCGTATTGATTGCAATAACAAGGTACTTAGCATCAGGATAGAAATTATTATCTACTTTTTCAGTAATCAAGCGATAATTTTCTGTTTGATCAAAATAGTTCTGAGCACTTCCCTTACTGATAACATCAATATTATTTTTATCTATTGGTAGATTGGATAAGCTTGAAAATTTATCAACGACATTGAGGACCTCTCCATTCTTATCAAGTACTAAGACACTGGTATTAGCAGCAACAGATAAATCATGTGGGGCATCTTCCATCTTTGATTTCTTCTTAGATTCTTTCTTAGAGCCACTCGAGTCAGGTGTTTCAGCTGTAGAACTTTTAGTATCATAAGCCTGATAAATGGTTGTCGTATTATTTTGATTTACCTCAGAGGTCAGAAATAGTTCCCGTTTTAGCATTTCCATTTCTAAATAAGAATTGGTCTTAGTCGCTGCCATTTTCAGACTAGAGTCAACATTGGAATAAACACCGTAACTCAGAATCTGCAAAATCATAACAGTCATGATAAGGAAAATACCAGAAAAAGTTGCAAAGAAATGGATGAAGGACTTAAAGCCGTCTGACTTGATTCTCATGAAGAGATAATTGAAACATTTAGTCAGCATTCTTCAAAATATACCCCACACTTCTTAAGGTTTGTAGGTTGGTAGCAAAATCTGTCCCCTTAAGTTTCTTACGAATTTTCGAAACATAAACTTCAACAACAGAGATAGTAGTGTCACTATCAAATCCCCAAAGACGATCAAAAATTTGCGACTTAGGCAAGATAACGTTTTGATTTTGTAGGAAGTAGACCAATAAATCAAATTCTTTACCAAGAAGTTCTACTTCTTTATCGCCTACATAGGTTGAATTTGTAGCAAGATTGACACGAACATCTCCAAAAGAAAGAGTATTTTGGTCAAATTTACCAGAACGTTTCAAAAGTGCTTGAATACGCATCTTCAATTCTTCTAAATAGAAAGGCTTGGTTAGATAATCATCAGCTCCGAGTTCGAAGCCATGCCCCTTATCGTCTAGACTTTCCTTAGCAGTCATGATAAGAACAGGAGTCGTTATTCCTTGCTCTCGCAATTCTTTAAGAACTGTAAAACCATCTTTTTCAGGTAACATTAAGTCCAAGAGAATCAAATCATAAACACCACTTTCAGCTTCGTAAAGACCTTCATCTCCATCAAATACTTGCATCACATCCGCAAAGTCATCTAAAAAATCAAAAACTGAGTTTGACAAACTCAAATCATCTTCTACTAGTAAAATTTTAATCATAGTTATCCCTCTTGCTAGGTGTAAAACCTAGTCATATATCTCTCTAAGTCATCCTATTATATCGAAAATACACTTAATCTTCTAGTGCATTAATTTCTTTCCTTTAGACTCAGTTTACCTTATTTTCCTTAAGATTTTCATAAATGGAGCAAAAAACAGCACCTACAGGCACTGCTTTAAAGAAATATTCATTATTAGAACAAACCAACTGCTGTTCCATCTTCAGCAACATCCATCTTGAGGGCCGCTGGGGCTTTTGGAAGACCTGGCATGGTCATAACATCACCTGTGAGAGCCACGATGAATCCAGCACCTGTTTTAGGAACAAACTCACGAATAGTGATATCAAAACCTTCTGGTGCTCCAAGCAAGAATTGGTTATCTGAGAAACTAT
Source organism: Streptococcus sp. 1004_SSPC (assembly GCF_001069025.1). Classification (NCBI taxonomy): domain Bacteria; kingdom Bacillati; phylum Bacillota; class Bacilli; order Lactobacillales; family Streptococcaceae; genus Streptococcus; species Streptococcus sp. 1004_SSPC. Next base: position 29,140 of record NZ_JWGQ01000061.1, read on the forward strand.
ATTGTGTTTTAGCCATACATACTGGCAATTTATCCCAACCAAATTCTGCAAACTGTTTGAGTTGATTTTTAGCTTTTTTCTCGAAGACAACTGATTTACCACCATAGATTTCAGTAACAATTTTAGTAATCTTTTCTTCCAAGCTGTCATCATCTGAATAGAGACGTTTGTAATCAGCATTGCCATTTTCAACAGCATCCACTACTGCATTAGCAAGATCAATACCACCATCAGCACCATTAGCCCAAACGCTAGCCAATTCAACAGGAACATCGATTTCTTTACAAAGTTCTTTAAGAGCTGCAATTTCAGCTTCAGTATCAGCAACAAATTCGTTAATGGCAACAACAACTGGAAGACCGAATTTACGAACATTTTCCACATGACGTTTCAAGTTTGCGAAGCCATCACGAACGGCTTGAACATTTTCCTCAGAAAGGTCAGTTTTAGCAACACCACCATGCATCTTAAGAGCACGAAGTGTAGCAACAATAACGACAGCATCTGGAGTTGTTGGGAGGTTTGGAGTTTTAATATCAAGGAATTTTTCAGCACCAAGGTCTGCACCGAAACCTGCTTCAGTGATCGTGTAATCTGCCAAGCGAAGTGCTGTAGATGTAGCTAGAACTGAGTTACATCCGTGAGCGATGTTGGCAAATGGACCACCATGTACCAAGGCTGGTGTGCCATAAATTGTCTGTACCAAGTTAGGTTTGATGGCATCTTTTAGAATAAGTGTAAGCGCACCTTCAATTTCAAGATCACGTACATAAACAGGTGTACGGTCATAACGGTAAGCAACGACAATGTTAGCCAAGCGTTCTTTAAGGTCATTGATATCAGTAGCCAAGCAAAGAATTGCCATGATTTCAGAGGCTACGGTAATATCAAAACCATCTTCACGTGGAATACCATTGAGTGGACCACCAAGACCAACTGTCACATGACGAAGAGCACGGTCATTAAGGTCAACGACACGTTTCCAAATAATACGACGTTGATCAATACCTAGGGCGTTTCCTTGATGAATATGATTATCAAGAAGGGCTGACAAGGCATTATTCGCTGTAGTAATAGCGTGCATATCACCTGTGAAGTGGAGGTTGATATCTTCCATTGGAAGAACTTGAGCGTAACCACCACCTGCAGCACCACCTTTAATCCCCATAACAGGCCCAAGAGATGGTTCACGAAGGGCAATCATTGTTTTCTTACCAATTTTGTTAAGAGCGTCTGCAAGACCAATTGACATGGTTGATTTACCTTCACCTGCTGGTGTTGGATTGACGGCTGTTACCAAAATCAATTTTCCTGGTTTGTCGTCTTTGACTTCATTGATTTTATCAAATGACAATTTTGCCTTATATTTTCCGTAGAGTTCCAAATCGTCAAAGCCGATTCCAACTTTTTCAACTACTTCTGTGATTGGTTTTAATTCTACACTTTGAGCAATTTCGATATCTGTTTTCATGAGACACTCCCCTATATCTTTCTATGTACTATTATAACAAAGATCAATAAAAAACGCACCATTTTTAACGAATTACTTTTCAATGTTCGGTTTTTGTTTAACTATAGAAAGTTATAACTTTATTTTATAGGGGACATGTCTCAAAAACACTTATTATTGTTTACTAAAATTTCAATTTTTAGTACAATACTACTATGAAAATTTTGATTACATCAGGTGGTACCACTGAAAAGATTGATGCTGTTCGTGGAATCACAAATCATTCAACAGGTTATCTAGGTAAGGAAATCGCTGAACTTTTCTTGGCCAAGGGTCACCAAGTTACCTTAGTTACTGCAAAGACTGCCGTTAAACCTGAACCAAAAGAAAATCTAAAGATTACAGAAATTACCAACGTAGACAGTCTCCTAAAAAGTATGGAGCCACTTGTCAAGGAGCACGATGTCCTCATCCATAGTATGGCTATCTCTGACTATACTCCAATTTATATGACGGATTTCGCTGAGTTGGAAGATACGGAAAACCTCAGCCAACTCTTACATAAGTCTAACACTGAGAGCAAAATATCTTCGACTTCGGATTATCAGGTTCTTTTCCTTAAAAAGACACCAAAGATTATTAGCCTGGTTAAACAATGGAATCCCAATATTCAGTTGGTTGGCTTCAAACTTCTCGCAAATGTCAGCAAAGAAGATCTTTTCGAGGCTGCTCGTACCAGTCTTAAACGCAATCAAGCAAACATTATTGTGGCAAATGATTTGGGTGAGATTACTCCAAATCAACATATTGCTTATCTAGTTGACGAAAAGGGTGAAGAGAAAGTTACAACTAAATCTGCAATTGCTCAAGCTTTATTTGAAAGGATATGCCATGACTAAACGTATCATCCTTGCTGTTTCCGGCTCAATTTCCGCCTATAAGTCAGCAGACCTGACAAGCAAACTAAAGAAAAAGGGGTATGACATCCACGTCATTATGACTGAGGCTGCTCAAGCCTTTATTACACCTCTGACCCTTCAAGTTCTTTCTAAGAATCTGGTTCACACCGATGTTATGGAAGAAAAATTGGCTGAAGGTATTAACCATATTGACTTAGCTAAGGAAACTGATCTCTTTATTGTTGCCCCAGCTTCAGCAAATACGATTGCCAAATTAGCACACGGCATGGCTGATAACATGCTAACTGCTACGGCTTTAGCTTTACCTAGCACCACTCCCAAATTAATTGCACCAGCTATGAATACGAAAATGTATGAAAATCCATTGACTAAGAAGAACTTAAAGACCTTACAAGAGGTTGGCTACCAAGAAATTCTTCCAAAATCTGGCTTACTTGCATGCGGAGATACAGGTCGTGGCGCTCTAGCTGATATTGCTGTCATTATTGAGTCAATCGATAGTGCTTTAACAAGAAAAGGAGTTTATGATGAATAAAAAAAATAAAGCCAACCAAACGGCACAATTGGCTCTATTAATAGCCACAATGGTCGTTATTGAAGTACTCAGTCAAACTATCTTTGCTGCTTTTGTACTTCCAATCAAACCAACCTTAACTCATATCCCAGTCATTATTGCTAGTATCGTCTATGGTCCTAAAATTGGAGCATATTTAGGCGGTTTTATGGGAATTATGAGTATTATTCGTAACACTATCATCTATTCAGTAAGTAGTTATCTTTTTAGTCCTTTTGTTGAAGGGGGAACTTGGGTATCTGCTGTCATTGCAATTGTTCCTCGTGTTTTAATCGGTATTTTCCCTTACTTTGTCTACAAGTTAGTTCAAAATCGTATAGGGTTGACGCTATCTGGTATTTTAGGGGCTTTTACAAATACATTCTTTGTACTTCTTGGTATCTACTTTCTAATCCCTAATTTCTACTCAGCAGGTGGAAAAACTCTAATGGCAACTATTTTCACTACAAACTCTGTTGCTGAAATGGTTATTGCTGGCCTATTAACACTTAGTATCACACCCGTGCTACTTCGATTGAAAAAATAATAAAGAAAAACATGGTAATTACCATGTTTTTTTCCTTTAATTGTGATATAATGTAAGCGTTTATAAATATAAAGGAGATTGATATGTCTTACACTGAAAATTATCAAAAATGGCTCGATTTCGCTGAATTGCCTGCTTACCTTCGTGATGAGTTGGTCGCAATGGATGAAAAAACGAAAGAAGATGCCTTCTATACCAACCTTGAATTCGGTACAGCTGGTATGCGTGGATTGATCGGTGCTGGTACTAACCGCATTAACATTTACGTTGTTCGCCAAGCAACTGAAGGTTTGGCGCAATTGATTGACTCAAAAGGGGAAGAGGCTAAAAAACGTGGTGTTGCGATCGCTTACGATAGCCGTCACTTCTCTCCAGAGTTTGCCTTTGAATCTGCTCAAGTTTTGGCTGCACATGGTATCAAATCTTATGTATTTGAAAGTCTTCGTCCAACACCTGAATTGTCATTTGCTGTTCGTCACCTCCACACATTTGCTGGTATCATGGTAACAGCTAGCCACAACCCTGCTCCATTTAATGGATACAAGGTTTACGGTGAAGACGGTGGACAAATGCCACCTGCAGATGCCGATGCATTGACAGATTACATCCGTGCTATTGATAATCCTTTCACTGTCAAATTAGCTGACCTCGAAGACAGCAAGGCTAGCGGTCTCATCGAAGTCATCGGTGAAAATGTTGATGCTGAATACCTAAAAGAAGTTAAAGACGTTAACATCAACCAAGACTTGATTAATGAGTACGGTCGTGACATGAAGATTGTATATACTCCACTTCATGGTACTGGTGAAATGTTGGCTCGCCGTGCCCTTGCTCAAGCTGGGTTTGATGCTGTTCAAGTCGTTGAAGCTCAAGCGGTTCCTGATGCTGACTTCTCAACTGTTAAATCTCCTAACCCAGAAAACCAAGCTGCCTTTGCTCTTGCTGAAGAACTCGGTCGTAAAGTAGATGCCGACGTATTGGTTGCAACTGACCCTGACGCAGACCGTCTTGGTGTTGAAATTCGTCAACCAGATGGTTCATACCTCAACCTTTCTGGTAACCAAATTGGTGCTATCATCGCCAAATATATCCTCGAAGCTCACAAAACAGCTGGTACTCTCCCTGCTAATGCTGCCCTTTGTAAATCAATCGTATCAACTGAATTGGTTACTAAGATTGCAGAAAGCTACGGCGCAACAATGTTTAACGTCTTGACTGGCTTCAAATTTATCGGTGAAAAGATTCATGAATTTGAAACACAGCACAATTACACTTACATGCTTGGTTTTGAAGAAAGCTTCGGTTACCTCATCAAACCATTTGTACGTGATAAAGACGCTATCCAAGCCGTTCTTATCGTTGCGGAAATTGCTGCATACTACCGTTCACGTGGTATGACATTGGCAGATGGTATCGAAGAAATCTACAAACAATATGGTTACTTCGCAGAAAAGACAATTTCAGTTACGCTTTCAGGTGTTGATGGTGCTGCAGAAATCAAGAAAATCATGGACAAATTCCGTGGCAATGCTCCTAAACAATTCAACAACACTGATATTGCTAAAACAGAAGACTTCTTGGAACAAACAGCTACTACTGCTGACGGCGTAGAAAAATTGACAACTCCTCCAAGTAACGTTTTGAAATACATCTTGGCTGATGATTCGTGGTTTGCCGTTCGTCCTTCAGGTACAGAACCAAAAATCAAATTCTACATTGCAACAGTTGGAGAAACTGAAGCAGATGCTAAAGAAAAAATTGCGAATATCGAAGCAGAAATCAATGCTTTCGTAGGTGAATAATATTTAAGACTTAGAGCTTAGCTCTAAGTCTTTTTATACTGACAAAACTTAGATTACGGAGACAAGCTATCTTTTTTACTACTAAAACCAAGAGACCACCTATAGATTAAACTATAGGTGGTAGTTTTATGATTCAATTATAGAGAGCTAACTTGTGAATGATGCTTAAACAAGGAATGAGTAGCTCCATGAATATGACGAGCAGTCTCTGCATTATTCATGGTGTAGAGGTGAACGCCTGCAACATCTTGCGTAACAAGATCTACAATCTGGTCAATAGCATAGGCAAGACCTGCCGCTCTAAGTGACTCAGGATCATGCTCATACTTATCCAAAATGGCACGGAACTTACGTGGTAAATGAATATTCTCACAAGTCTTAAGCAAACGTAGGGCTTGGTTACGATTCAAAATAGGCATAATACCCGCATGAATTGGTACATCAATTCCAGCCAAGGTACATTTATCTTGAAAATCATAGAAACGTTCATTGTCAAAGAAGAGTTGAGTTACAAGGCTAGAACAACCTGCATCAACCTTTTTCTTAAGGTTTTGGATATCAGAGATTTGATTTGGCGAATCTGGATGCCCTTCAGGATAGCAGGCACCGATGATATCAAATTGAGGAGCTTCTTCCTTAATAAACTCAATCAAATCAGTGGCATATCTAAAGTCTTTAAGAGGTTCCACACCAGGAATGATATCGCCACGTAGGGCTAAGATACGGTGTACACCAACAGCATCCAAGTCACGTAAGGTATCAGCAACCTTTTCTTTACCCAAATAGATAGCCGGAAGGTGGGCAATCGTTGGGATGGCTAGGTCATTTTGAATATGATCTGCCAAAGGAACCGTCGTCTCTTTGATATTATATTTGTTATTACTAGCTGTCACACTAATAAAGTGTGGAGCCAATCCTTGCATATCCTCAAGGGCACGTAGAATTTTTTCGTTACCTACTGCAGGGTTAGGTGGAAAGACTTCAAAAGAGAGTGATGGTGTTTGGCTTGTCATATTTTATACCTTCTTCTTTTTAGATTTTTGTTAAGACGAAAGCTGTTTTAAGTGCCTACTGACTTCATAAGTAGAGTACACTTGTTAATCATAGCCTGCTTACAAAAATCTTTAGAAAATTATTCGCTATTGAAAACCTTCTACACTTAAAGAAGAAGGTCTTCAACATATGATAACTTCTGCTTATAAGTTTTCGCGAGCTGCTTTTGCAGCTTCTACAAGCTTGATCAAGCTTTCTTTAGTTTCTTTGATTCCGCGAGTCTTCAAACCACAGTCAGGGTTGATCCATACTTTACCGCTTGGTACTTTAGCCAAGATTGCTTCGATAGTGTGGTCAATTTCACCGTCTTGTGGGACACGTGGTGAGTGGATATCGTAAACCCCAGGTCCAACTTCTGTTTGGAAGTTTTGAGCTTTAAGTTCATCCAAAATTTCAAGATTTGAACGACTAGCTTCAAATGAGATAACGTCTGCATCCAAGTTGTCGATGGCTGGAATGATATCTGTAAATTCTGAGTAACACATGTGAGTGTGGATTTGTGTATCAGGTGCTACGGTAGAGTGTACCAAGCGGAAGGCTGGAATTGCCCAGTCGAGGTAATCTTCATACCAGTCACTACGACGGAGTGGCAATTTTTCACGAAGAGCAGCTTCGTCAATTTGGATAATTTTAACGCCTGCAGCTTCAAGATCAAGCACTTCATCTTTGATTGCAAGAGCAATTTGAAGAGTTGAATCCTTGATAGAGATGTCTTCACGTGGGAATGACCAGTTAAGGATAGTAACAGGTCCAGTCAACATACCCTTAACAGGCTTGTCTGTACGGCTTTGTGCGTAGCTAGACCATTTCACAGTGATTGGGTTAAGACGAGTCACATCACCCCAAATGATTGGTGGTTTAACCCCACGCATACCGTATGATTGAACCCAACCATTTTTAGAGAAGAGGTAACCTGACAAGTTTTGACCGAAGTATTCAACCATGTCGTTACGTTCGAATTCACCGTGTACAAGTACGTCAAATCCAACTTCTTCTTGCCATTTAATCCATTCATCAGTGATTTCAGCAAGGAAAGCATCGTATTCTTCCTGAGACAATTCATTCTTACGGAAAGCCAAACGTTTAGCACGAACTTCCTTAGTTTGAGGGAATGAACCGATAGTTGTTGTTGGAAGCAATGGAAGTTTGAAAGCATCTTTTTGAATCGCTTCACGTTCTGCAAATGCTGGCAAACGAGTGTAATCAGCTTCAGTCAAGCCTGCAATACGGGCACGAAGTTCAGCATTTTCACCAACACGCTCAGTCGCGAAGAGTTCTTTGTTAGCAGCAAGGGCTTCTTCACCTTGACCATTACGGATAGCATCCAAATCACGCAATTCGTCTAATTTTTCAACTGCAAAGGCAAAGTGGTTCAAGATAGCTGGTTCAAATTCTTCGTTAGCAGTTGTAAATGGTACATGAAGGAGTGAGCAAGATGTTGTCAAAACAACATTTTCAGCTGGCACTTGTTCAAGAATTGCAAGACTCTTCTCGTAGTTGTTACGCCAGATATTTTTACCATTGACGATACCGGCATAGAGAGTCTTATCAGCTGGGAAACCACCTTTAACCAATTCAAGTGTTTTCTTACCTTCAACAAAGTCAAGACCAATACCGTCAACTGGCAAGTTCACAAGGTCATTGTAGATATCACGAACGTCACCAAAGTAAGTTTGGATCAAGACTTCAAGACCTTTTTTATCAGCCAAGAGTTTGTTGTAAAGGTTCAAGAAGAGAGCTTTTTCTTCAGCTGTCAAATCTTTAACAAGGGCTGGCTCATCGAGTTGAATACGAGTAGCTCCAAGCTCTGCCAAGTTTGCAAAGACTTCTTGGTAAGCTGCCACAAAGCTGTCTACAAAGTCTTCTGCTTTCACACCATCTTCAAAGTCAGATAATTGAAGGAAAGTAAATGGTCCAACTACAACTGGACGTGTGTTAAGACCCAATTCTTTAGCTTCTTGGAACTCATCAAAAATCTTGTGACCAGCAAGTTTAACTTCTGTTGTTTTTTCAAATTTAGGAACGATGTAATGGTAGTTAGTGTTAAACCATTTTTTCATTGGAAGGGCACGTACATCCCCTTTTTCACCTTGGTAACCACGCGCCAAAGCAAAGTAACGTTCAAGATCTGTCAAATCCAAGTTTTGAACTGAAGCAGGCACGACGTTGAAAAGGAAGGCCGCATCAAGGAAGTTATCGTAATGAGAAAAGTCATTTGAAGGAATTTCAGTAATACCTTTTTCTTTAACAATATTCCAGTGTTTTGCACGCAAATCTTTAGCAGCTGCTAAAAGTTCGTCTGCAGTAATTTCATTTCTAAAATATTTTTCTGTAGTAAATTTTAATTCTCGGAATTCACCCAAACGTGGGAAACCAATGATAGTAGTTGACATCTTGTGTCCTCCTCTTTGTTGTTGAATTAATCTTACCAAAGAAATAAATGTCTGTATAATTGTTATTAGTTTCCTATTTATATAGTTTTAAACTATACCCTATAAAATAAAGGCTTTCTAGTCTTGTTTTCTTATTTTAATTAGATATCGGTATAGCTAATAACTATATAGAGAGGTTATAAGGTTACTTTTATCAAAAAATCCCTAGACTTTTATCTAGAGATATACCTTACTTTTTCTTCTTTAATATTTAGTGATCAACTCATCTATGTTCACTATTGCGTAGTAAAGTCATAAAATAAGGTGTTTTAATCATAACTAAATCTTGATCGTGCTAATTACTCGTTCTTGAAGCCAAGAAGACGTATAGGACATGTTCTCACTGTTATAACTATTCCAAATAAAATATCCCAAAATCACCAAGACAACCAAGAAACATATTCCCAATACTGCTAACCAAATGATTTGCTTCTTTAAACTATTATACTCACTCATATAACCATTATAAAGTTTTATAAGCTCGTCTCTCTTTTTATTGCTTGACTCTTTTGCAATAGCAATCTCAAGCTCGTACATTTGATGTTTCCAAGAATTCCGCTTGGAAGTCACTTTTTTCAATTTTTTATTTGAAAGACTACTGTTACCTTTCTCAAATTTATTTTTGTTTGTCATATTTCCCTCTAAAATCTTCTTTTAGTCCATATCATTATAACATATGTAAAACTATCTGAAAAGTTCATTTTTTTGGCTAAAATTTTAAGAAAGAGAATTAAATCATGAAAAAGAACCAGAGGCTATCTTCTTATGTTATACTCTATGTATGCATAAGAAAACTGTTATTGATTTTAAGGAACTTGGTGTCAGACAAATCTTTACAGACACCATTAAAGAACTAAAAACAAAGGACATTAAGGAAGTTAAGCATCTTTTAGCTGAAGTCGAAGCCTATCAAAATCAAGGCTATTATGCAGTAGGTTATGTTTCCTATGAAGCTGCCCCTGCCTTCGAGACAAAATTTGAGGTTATTGATGGTCCATTAATGTCCGAGTATCTCCTCTACTTCACTATTCATGAATCTGTTCAAACAGAGCCTATTCCACTTACTTATAAGCCAATTACCTTACCAAAAACTTGGCAAGAACTAACTTCAGCTGAGGAATATAGGGCTGCTATTGAGCATATACACCACCATATTCGTCAAGGTGACACCTACCAGGTCAATTATACCGTCCAACTTCAACAGAACATCACAGCAGATCCATTTGCCATCTACAACCGATTGGTTGTTGAGCAAAATGCACATTACAATGCCTTTATTCAACACGATGATGTTTCCATCATTTCCGTAAGTCCTGAACTCTTCTTTAAAAAAGATGGTGATGGATTGACCACACGTCCTATGAAAGGGACAACAAATCGTGGCTTGACAACTGAAACTGACCTCAAACAAGCACAATGGCTAGCTCAGGATCAGAAAAATCGTTCTGAAAATATGATGATTGTCGATCTTCTTAGAAATGACATGAATCGTATTTCAAAAATAGGAAGTGAAAATGTAAAAAGCCTTTGCCTGGTTGAACAATACTCTACCATTTGGCAAATGACTTCGACTATTGAAACGCAACTCCTACCAAACAGCAGTTTAGGTGACATCTTCCAAGCTCTTTTTCCTTGTGGATCTATTACAGGAGCACCAAAAATAGCTACTATGGCAATTATTAAAGACGTCGAAAAACAAGCTCGAGGCGTCTATTGTGGAGCCATTGGTATTTTGCTACCTAATGGACCGACTATTTTCAACGTAGCCATCCGAACACTTCAAATGCAGGGAAACAAGGCTATATATGGAGTAGGCGGTGGAATCACCTGGGACAGCAAATGGGAAGCTGAATATGAAGAAACAAAGCAAAAGTCAGCTGTTCTATACCGTCAAAATCCTAAATTTGATCTTATCTCAACTGGACGAATTCATCGAGGTAAACTGCTCTTTCTTAAGGAACATCTCAATCGTCTACAAGAGTCCAGTCGCTACTTTTCTTATCCTTTCAATAAAGAAGAAGTTCAAAATCAAGTAGAAGATTTGTGTCAGTCCCTTGATTTTGACACAGACTATCGTTTAAAAATGTCCCTTGCCAAAAACGGTGAACTTACATTTGAACATAACCAATTAACAGGTTTAGCTGATGTTTTTTGTCAAGCAAGATTAGTTGAGCAAACACATCCTTTGGATAGCCCCTATACCTACTTTAAAACAAGTTATCGACCACACATTAGTTTAGAACCTCATGAGCAAATCTACTATAATCAGAAGAAAGAACTTTTAGAAACTTCTATCGGTAACCTTGTTCTTAAAATCGAGGACCAACTCTACACTCCACCTGTTCACCTCGGACTCTTAAACGGTATTTACAGACAAAGCCTCATTGCTAATAATCAAGTCACAGAGAGAGTTTTGACTCTAGATAATCTAAAACAAGCTCAAGCCATCTATGGCTGTAATGCTGTGAGAGGATTGTATGAGTTGAAGGTGGATATCTAAAATATGGATTTAAAAATAGAAATTTCATTTTCTAGAAATCAAGCACTGCCTCCCTTGGTAAAAAATCAACAATAAAGTATAATACTTACTGACAGTTATTAACATTATTGCTTCTATTAGGTTTTAAATTCTTAACAATCTAGAAAGGAAAAATACGTTTAATGAAAAAATTTCAAGGTTTGACTTCTACAGAAGTTCAAGCAAGTAAAAACGCTCATGGCGATAATAAGCTCTCTAGTAAAGAGGCTAACTCGCTTCTTTCAATTTTTATTGAAGCCTTCCAGGATCAATGGATTCTCATCCTCTTGGCTGCCTTAGGATTAAAAATCATCTTCAACTTTGTTGGAATGATTTTCCCTGCTATCGGTGAAGCCAATTGGTATGAGGCTATCTCACTAATCTTCGCCATTTTGATATCTACAGGATTCTCAGCAGTCTCACAATACCGAAATGAGCAAAAATTCAACACTCTTCAAGAAGAGGCTTCAAAAACTAACGCTAAGGTTTATCGTGATGGTAAACTTAAAGAGGTTCTCGTTGATGATATTGTAAAAGGTGATCAGATTCTCCTTCAATCAGGAGATAAGATTCCAGTTGACGGTATCATCTTGGAAGGTGAGTTAAAAGTAAACCAAGCTGTCCTTAATGGTGAAAGTGAAGATGCTAAAAAACTTCCTCTTAGCGATCAAGCAGAGCCAGACTCTTCAGACCTCTTTACAGAGCTCAAAGTCTTCCGTGGTACAGTTGTTACCTCAGGTGAAGCCGTTATGGAAGCTACACAAATTGGTGATAATACCGTTCTAGGAAGCATCAATACTTCTCTTCAAGAAGATAGTAAAGATTCACCATCTAAAGAGAAACTTAACAAGCTTGCTGGTAATATCGGTGTCCTCGGTTATAGTGCGGGTGCTGCATATTCAGTGATCAACCTTGTATTAGGCTTTATTGCCCTTAATAAGGCTAATAACCTCAATGGTGGTTCAACCTTCCTTCTTATCATTGAAACAATTCTCTTTGCAGTTACAATCATCATCATGGCTGTTCCAGAAGGTCTGCCAATGATGTTGGCACTCGTTTCTTCAATGAACTCAGGTCGACTTTTAGCACAAAATATCTTGGTTCGCCATCCTGATACCATTGAAACGGCCGGATACATGAATATCCTCTTTAGTGATAAGACTGGTACCATCACAGAAGGTAAACTATCTGTAGTTGACTTCTTCCTTGCTGATGGAACACTTTATGCGGCTACTGGTGAAACTGATGCGCCTGATTTTGACACAATGTCAGATAGCCTTAAAGCTGAAATGATTAATGGTATCGGTCTTAATAACGATGCCATGGTAGCTGATGGCAGTGCTGTTGGTAGTAACGCCACTGACCGTGCACTTCTTGATTTCCTTATTGGTCGTTCTCAACTTGACTTCGATACGAATACAATTACTGAGAAGCAACAATTCAACTCAGCAACAAAATTCGCAAGTGTAACGACTAAGGACGGAAAAACTTACATCAAAGGTGCTCCAGAATTCATCCTAAATGACTGCAACTACTATCTTGATAAAAATGGTAATAAACTAAACTTTACAGATGATATTAAAGCTCGTTTTCAAGAGTTATCATTGGAACAAGCTAACCGTTCAATGCGTTTACTTGCTATCCTAAATATAGATGGTAATGATAAAGTCTTGATTGGTATTGTATGTATCCGTGATAACGTTCGTTCTTCAATTAAACAAACTGTTGAAACAATGAACCGTGCTGGTGTTCAAGTAGTTATGGTAACCGGTGACCGTAAAGAAACGGCTGTTGCTATCGCTAAAGAAGCCGGTATCGTCACTGGAGAAAATGACCTTGTCCTTACTCACGATGAACTCTCTGCCCTCTCAGATCAAAAGCTTAAACAACAATTGCCTCGCTTAAAAGTGGTAAGTCGTGCTCTTCCAATGGATAAAAAACGTCTTATTGAGGCAGCTCAAGACCTTGATATGGTCGCTGGTATGACAGGTGATGGGGTCAATGACTCGCCAGCCCTTAAATCAGCTGATGTTGGTTTCTCAATGGGTGATGGTACTGAAGTTGCTCGTGAAGCTTCAGATATCGTTATCTTAAATAACTCATTGACTTCTATTGAAAAAGCCGTCCTCTATGGACGTACAATGAGTAAGTCAGTAAGTAAATTCATTATCTTCCAGTTAACCGTTAACGTGACTACAATTGCTATGTCACTTCTCTCACCACTTTTTGGCCTCAAAGAGCCTTTTACAATTATCCAAATTCTCTGGATTAACCTTATCATGGACACACTTGCTGCCCTTGCCTTTGGTGAAGAGCCTACGCTAGATCGTTATATGAACGAAAAACCAGTTGCTAAGAAGGCAAACATTCTTACTGGATATATGAAATCTGCTATCGGTGTAGCTAGTATCTTCATTACTGTCGTATGTTTGGCCATTCTCAAAAATGTTGTAGGTATCCAAGACTTTATTACAAATGGAACTGGTAACTTTGAAATGGTAACAACCTTTACATTTACCGTATTTATCTATGCTGTCATTTTCAACTCACTTAATACACGTAGTAATGGCTTCAATATTTTTGAACATATCGGTGAAAACAAGAAATTTTCAATCGTTATGATTTCTATTGCTGTTGTTCAAACGCTTATTATTCAATTTGGTGGAAAAGTATTTAGTACTGTTCCAATGAACATTCAACACTATATCATTGCTCTTCTTATTGCTGTATTGATTATACCAGCAGATTTCATTCGAAAAGCTCTAACTAAAAACAAATAAGATCTGTTTAAAATATTGCAAATCTTCAAAGTAATAAAAAGGATTGGGTTTTACTCCCAGTCCTTTTTACAAATTTCTAAAGGTAAGCTATGAAGAAATTATAAGAGCAATATTATTCTCTTATTGCTCTATAACAAAAAAGGCTTTCGAAAGCCTTTTTTTGTGTGTTACTTAAACTGGCTAGGAGTTCCTGTATATCCTGCCCAGTCCTTACTATAAAAGCGATCATTCAATTTATAGCTAGGCGCAGGTGTTGGGTTACTAACGAAAGGATCAACGGCCTTGTCAAAGGCTACCCAACCTTTCCAGCCCATATGTATGGTATCTTGCATAAAGTAAGGTTGATCGCCATCTTTTGAGAAGTCTGCAATATTGGTAAATCCTTGACTTTCCAATTGATAACGGATTTTAGAAACCGTAGCATCATACATTTCCTGATTAAGTCCAGTATAAGCCATCCACTTGCTATTAACAGGTGGAATAACAAAAATGACATTTGTATTTGACTTGGCAAATTGATTAAGAACCAACTGCAAATCACCATATTCTTGAGAAACTTCATAGGAAAGATTTTTCTGGAAACCTTTAAGTTTACCAATTTTCTTAGATAAGCGTTTCTTATAAAAACGGTCATCAATCCCAAAGTCATTTGATTTGGTATGTGCTTCTGCATCTCTTACAGCAACCTGATCAAGGGCATCGTAAGAGAATTGGTCTGGTAACTCTTTAAGATAAGGAAGAACCTTTTTGTCATAATTAGCGTTATTTAACGCTACTAAAGGACTAAATAAGCTATCTTCTCGCTTATTTAGCTCTGCCATGAATTGAATGTAGGTTTTATCGACAGTATTGAGATCTTGTCCTTTGGCCACTTTAGAAAGTTGAGATTTCATCGTTATCTCAGGTTTTATCTCTAAGATACGTTCAGCAGCATACTGTGAATTTGCATCCGTCTGATTTTGACTTAAGAAACTACTAAGTTGGTCGTTATTGAAGAACTGCTGAAAAGCTGCAGAGTTATAACCCTTTTTAGTGAACCATTGCGGAGACAAGACGTACACAGCTGTACCGTTTTGTAATTCTGGAAGCATTTGTTGCATCCCCAAATATTGATTTAGAGAGGCTGCCCCACGTTGTCCAATAAAGTATGGGCGATAGTTACGGTCGTATTTTTCTGCTAAAACAGCCGGATGAAGGGCATCAAAACGTAACCACTCACTAGACCCAAAGTAAGGTACAAAACGATGATTCTGGTCTGAAAGAGCGGTAGTTTTATTCGTCCGACTCTTAAAGTTTTCATTCGTCAGCGTTACTGCGCTACGTTTTTCAGCTTCATAACTATATTTTCTACCTTGTGGGTAGGCATATATAACTACTACTACCAAGACCAAGGCACAAATTACTGGACCAAAAATCTGCCATAAACGCTTAAGCATTGCGAAGCTCCGTTACCCCTTCAACAATCTTATTAGCTGTGTTCCAATCATCACGACCAAATTCTGAAACTGGAACACGGATATCAAAACGTGACTCCAATTCAACGATAAGTTCAACTGTTCCCATTGAATCAAGAACACCAGCATCGAAAAGGTCTTCATCCATCATGTCTGATACATCTTCCATGAAGAGCTCATCAATAATTTCAATAACTTCTGATTTTACATCCATTTTTAAAATTCCTTTACTTATTTTTTAGTGAACCAGAGATCATTCAAGAATCCAGAGAAAATCAAGAATGATAACATAACTGTATTAAATGTGATAAAGATTCCCAAAGCCTTGGTCCATTTATTTTCTGGAAGAGGCTTAAGTCCTGCTTTTTTACGCTCTTTATTAATGGTCTTCTTCTTACGCAACCAGGCATCATTAATTCCTAGCCCAACTCCATGGAAAATACCATAGGCAATATAGTACCAAGTAACCCCATGCCAGAATCCCATTACCATCATATTGAGAACATAGGCCACGTTTGATGTGGTATTACGATTTTTAAAAACCTTATTCCTCATCAAAACCATAACCATACGCATAAAGACAAAGTCACGGAACCAGAAAGACAAACTCATATGCCAACGGTTCCAAAATTCTTTCAAATCACGTGAAATAAAAGG
This sequence comes from Streptococcus sp. 1004_SSPC, assembly GCF_001069025.1. Taxonomy (NCBI): domain Bacteria; kingdom Bacillati; phylum Bacillota; class Bacilli; order Lactobacillales; family Streptococcaceae; genus Streptococcus; species Streptococcus sp. 1004_SSPC. The sequence continues at coordinate 45,306 of NZ_JWGQ01000061.1, forward strand.
CTTGTCAAAGTTGATTGGGCTCTTAATCCCCATGAGATTAGACGCTGCGAGGGCAAACATGGAGTAGCCCGCAAAATCAAAGAAGAGATCAAAACCATAAACATACATGACACCAAGCGTTGGTAGATTAAAGATACCGCCTTGGCTCAAGGCTTGTGCTTTTAATGGTGGTAAAAGCATACTTCCAAAAATCTGAGCCAAAACAAACTTATAGAGAAAACCAAGCATAATATATTTTACAGCTTGCTCTAACATGTTCATCAACTCATCACGCTCAGGAATAGCTTGATAGTCATCATTAAAGCGTTTGAAGCGATCAATAGGACCACTTGTGAAGGTCGGCATAAAGAGCATGAAGCGGAGGAATTCCCCTAGTGTGAACTCTTTAAGCACTCCATCACGCATCTCGATAATCATCCCTACTGCACGGAAAGTGAGGTAAGAAATACCAAGGAAGTTAAAAAGCGACTGGTTACCATTAATAGCTGGCTCTACTTTAACAAAAATCAAAGGTAAAACCACAAGAAACGAGTGTAGGTAAAATACCCATTTATTATCCTTTTGACTGCGATAACGTTTGTATGAGTATACCCAGATGATTTGCCAAATAATATAAAAGAGTAAGGCTAGTAATTGACTAGCATGTGTTCCTGTCAGAGCAAGAACAATAAAGGCTAGACTTACCAAACATTCATAAATCGCAAAACGCTTTTTAAAGAAGAGGCCCACAAAGATTGGCAATAGAGCTAATCCAAGGTAGATGAAATAGAAGGGATTACCGTAGGCTTCTAAATGAGGTAGCTGTTTCAAGAAGTCTATCATCGGTTGTTAACCTCACTGATAAGACCCTTGATATCAATTTTTCCATTTGGTGTAAGAGGCAAGCTCTCACGATAGAGGAACTTAGTGGGCATCATGTATGACATCATGATATCTTCCAAGTCAGCTTTGATAGCCTTAGTAATATCAATGTCACGCTCAAACTGGTCACGTACTCCATCCTTAAGAATCACATAAGCTAGGAGGTTCTGAACCTTATGGTCTTTGTTATAACGTGGAACAGCTACTGCTGAATCGATATACTTAGACTTATTAAGGTTTTGTGAAACATCCTCTAACTCAATACGGAAACCATTAAATTTAATCTGGAAGTCCATACGACCACCGTAAAGAAGGAGACCTTCATCAGTCATCGTTCCCACATCACCAGTATGGTAGGCAGGGAGGCCATTAAACTCGAAGAAAGCTTCCGCAGTCTTTTCAGGATTATTCATATAGCCTTTTGAAACTGCTGGACCTGAGACGATAATTTCTCCCTGCTGACCATTTGGAAGGATATTGCCATCTTCATCGATAATATAAGTCGGTGAATCTTCCTTGGTATAACCAATCGGCAAACGCTTAAGGTTAGCCAGCATCTCATCAGTTACTGCTACTGCTGATAAGGCTACAGTTGCTTCAGTTGGTCCGTAAGCATTGATAATACGTGCTTCTGGGAAACGTTGGCGAAGCTTTTGAGCAGTCTTGACAGTCAACTCTTCTCCGTCAAAATAAAAATGCGTAATTTCTGGCATCTTCTCTGCATTGAAGTCTTCAGACAACATTGCCATATCTGCAAATGATGGCGTCGATGTCCAAATAGCAATTGGAAGGGAGAAGATCGTTTCAAAGAGCTTCTTGAAATCCTGTGTAATGGCTGAAGGAAGCGCATAGAGTGTTCCTCCAAGTGCCAACGTAGGTGCCCAGTACATTACTGATAAGTCAAATGAATAAGGCGGTTGAGCCAGCATTTGTGGACGTGTTGGAGTCGCAAATTCCTTGTCCGTAATCATCCAGTTAGTGAAACTAAGGAGATTATTGTGTGAAATTTGTACCCCTTTAGGCTTACCTGTGGTTCCTGATGTGAAGATGATGTAATAAGTATCATCGCCCTTAACAGGATGAGTCACTTCGTAGCTAGTTTTACTTTCAAAAGCTATCTTCACCTGGTCCAGTGTCAAGATTGGCGTTTGGACATCCTCAAGTGGGAAATCATTAATAGCAATAATCAGACTAGGCTCTGCTACTTCAACAATTGCAGTCACGCGCTCAAGAGCTGAGTGACTATCAATTGGAATATAAGAGTGACCAGATTTAGTCAAAGCGACAAAAGTTGCCAACATTTCATACTCTTGACCACCATAAACCACAACAGGTGATTTTTCTGGAATATCGAGACTATCAATCTTGGCAGCTAGGTTATCCGAAGCAGCTTTTAAGTCACCGTAAGTGTGAACTTCCCCTAAAATATTGTAAACAGGAAAGTCATGTTGTGATTGAGCAAACTGCTCAATCGTTTCAATCATATCTTTAATTTTTGTATTCGTCATTATTCTTCCTAAAATTCGTTATAGATAAAATTACCTTGACCTTGTCCTAGGTAATTGTAGAGATAAATTAGGGCCATAAAAATGGCGAAATAAAGCAAGGTTTGTCCTAAAAATACTAGGACGTTTTTGTGTTTTAACATTCTAATTTTCGATACCTTTTTTATATAATATCCTCTCTAGTTTACCATCTTATCTCCATTTTTTCCAATAAAAAAGAAAAAATAACTAAATTTCATTTCTTTTTCATCAATAGGTTTTAGCGATAAATGGTTAGCTGAAATGTTAAAAAAACAGAGCCTAAAAGCTCTGTTTTTTTAACTATTTTGTGTCTTTTGGGCTGTCTGCATTCGATAGTACATTCCCTTAGCTTGCATCAGTTGTTCATGGGTTCCATATTCAACGATATCCCCATTATTCATGACCAAAATAAGGTCCGCATTTTCAATGGTAGATAATCGATGGGCAATGATGAAACTTGTTCGACCTTTCATTAATTTAGCGAAGGCCTCTTGAATGAGAAGCTCTGTACGGGTATCGATACTAGAAGTCGCTTCATCCAAGATTAAGATTTTAGGCACATTGACAAATATGCGAGCAATGGTCAAAAGCTGACGTTGTCCTTGTGAAAGAGATTGCCCTGCATCTTTTAAGAAAGTGTCATAGCCTTGAGGTAATTGTTTAATAAAGAAATCAGCATTAGCTGCTTTGGCTGCTGCAACTACTTCCTCTCGACTAGCTTTTGGATTACCATAAGCAATATTATCATGGATAGTGGCGACCTCAAGCCAAGTTTCCTGCAAGACCATCCCAATCTGCTTGCGAAGACTCTCACGGGTATAATCCGTAATAGGTCGACCGTCCAGCAAAATTTGTCCCTTGTCCAAGTCATAAAAACGCATAAGAAGATTAATCAAAGTAGATTTTCCTGCTCCTGTTGGGCCAACAATAGCAACGGTACTAGCAGCAGGAATATCAATACTCAAATCCTTGATAAGAGGTTTATTATGCAAATAGCCAAATTGAACATGGTCAAATTGAAAATGTCCCTGAACATCATCTTCTTCTAAAACCGCATTACCCGTTTCTGGTATTTCATTTTCATCTAAAATCATATAAAGGCGATCAGCACAGGCTAAAGCACTTTGAAGTTCGGATAGGACAGATGATATGTCATTAAAAGGTTTGGTATACTGAGTGACATAGTTTAGGAACGTAGTCAATTGTCCCACTGTAAATGTGCCACCCGACATAATGCGATAGGCCCCAACACCTGCAATGAGAGCGTAAATCAGACTATTAACAAAACGTGTAGCTGGGTTAACCGCAGACGAGTAAAAGATAGCACCCTGTGAATAGTTAGCATACTTACCATTAACCTCTTTAAAATTGCTAACCATCTGGTCTTGAGCATTTAGACTTTGTACCAGAGCTTCCTGAGTCAGACTTTCCTCAATCAGCTGAGTCTGTGTACCTCTCCACTTGGTTTGGTTGCGATAGAGTTGATAACTCTTCCTAGCAATAAAACGAGCCACAAGCATTGATAGAGGCGTCATCACTAGAACTAAGAGCATCATGAGCCAGTCTAAGCGACTCATGGTAATGATTATGACAAAGATAGTCAAAAGTCCAACGAAAAATTGATTAAAGACCATAAGAAGTCCATTATTCAATTGGTCACTATCTGTAGTCACACGGCTAACTATATCTCCAGTTCCTTGACGGTCAAGGTAACTGAGAGGCATAGCATGGATTTTCATCATGACTCGTTCACGTAAACTTTCGCTGTAGGAATAAATCAATCTATTATAAATCAAAGGGTTAAGCCACTGGATTGCACTATTAGCTAAGATAACCAAAAGCATCTGCCAAATCAAACGTGACATCAAAAGAACGGCATTCATCTTAAGAACAGCATCCACTGCATCACCAATTAAGATAGGTAAGTAAACCGTTAAGGCAACTTGAATAATGGTCCCAACAGTTGCTAAGGCAAAGAGGTAACGTTGACTTAAGATATCTCTACTTAAACGTTTAAGCGTTGATTTGTTATTTCTAGCCTTCATCAGCGACCTCCTTTTGGTGTTGAGAATAATGAATGTCTTGATAGAGTTTATTAGTAGCAAGCAATTCTTCATGATTACCCAGGCCAACTTGGTATCCCTTATCAAGTACCAAAATTTGATCAACAGCTTTTAGGCTATTTGTTCTTTGCGAAATAATAATCAAACTAGTTGATTTAAGATTATCTCTAATAGCCGCTAGTAGGCGACTTTCAGTCAGGTAATCTAGGGCTGAGGTTGAGTCATCCAAAATCAAGAACGGCGCTGGTCGCATCAAGGCACGCGCAATAGTCAGACGCTGACGCTGACCACCTGAAAAATTACGGCCAAACGACTCAACTGGCTCATCTAAGCCAAGGTCCTTATCTCTTACAAAATCAGCAGCCTGAGCCATGTCAAGAGCATACCATAGTTCCTGATCACTTGGCTCGTGATCAAGTCCCAATGACAAGTTTGAACGAATGGTTCCCCTAAACAACTCAGCTTTCTGTGGGACATAAGCAACCCAAGACCGCCACTCTTTAAGATTATTCGGCGACAACTGATTTTTAAAGATAGTCAAACTACCAAACTGAGGTTGATAAAGATTCATAATTAAATTGACCAAGGTCGATTTCCCCGAACCTGTACCCCCAATAATTCCCAAAGACTCGCCTTCAAAAGTCTTAAAGTCGATTTCTTGTAGCGATGGTTGACTAGCTGTAGGATAAGTAAAAGTCATCTTGTCAATTTCAAGGGCTATCCTTGGTCGATTTGGTTTCTTGATTGTTAAAGGCACTTCAATGTCCTCATCTTGAAGATTGAAGATGGCTTGGACTCGTTTTGCCGAAATAAAGCTCTGGTTGAGATTAGTCAACATCATGGCTAATTTAAGAAGCTCCGTCAAAATTTGCAAGAGATAATTGACCAGAGCAATCAGCATACCTTGAGACAAAAGGCCACCTTGAATTTGCAGATTTCCTTGCCAAAGGATAGCAATCAAGGTCATATTAACAACCAAGAAAGTCAAAGGACTAATGAGACTTGCTATCGCTCCTGTTTTGAGCTGCCACTTCTTCAAGTCTTTATTGACAGCGGTAAAGTTGTCTAATTCACGCTCACTCTGATCAAAAGCCCGAATAACCCTCATACCTTCAAGTTGTTGACGCGTATTGGTAACAATTGATTCATTAATCACTCTGATCTTGGCATATAGAGGATTGACGATGCGACTAGCTAGTACAATAATAAGTGTCAATACCAAGACCATGCCAAGAAACCATAAGGTTAAACGCGGGCTGATACGGAATGCCATAATAATGGCTCCCGTCACAATGATTGGTGCCCTCAAAAAGAGCCTCAAAAATTGATTGATACCCGTTTGAATTTGAAAGGTATCACCAGTCAAACGTGTCACCAAACTTGACGTTCCAATCTCATCCCGCTTTTCCTTTGATAAACGCATGATTTTCGCATACAATTCATCGGTTAAACTTTGGGCATAGCCAACTGCTGCTCTGGATGAAAAATACTGTGCTGAAATAGCAACGACAACCCCAATAACGGCAAGTCCGAGCAAGAGAAAAATCATCATAAACAGATGATTTTGGTCTTTATTTGGAATAGTTGTGTCGACAATTCCAGCAATCACTAGAGGGACCAAGAGTTCGAAACTGGCTTCGATTAATTTAAAAACGGGTCCCAGGATACTATCTTTAACGTATCCTTTAAAATAAACTAATATTGCTTTCATTTGTCTTTCCTTAAGAATGAAGTAGCTACTCTTAGAGACGAGAGAACATTCGCATCAGAAAGAGATTAAACTGCACTTCTTTAGCGTAATAAATATTTCCGCCATTTGTATAAAGCTTACCCCCACCATAATACATGGCAACAGGTTGATAATAAGTATAGGTTTTCCCACTAGTGTTTCCTAGACTTGGAGCAACGACATCTTTAGAATAGGCATTTGCTAGTTCAACGGTGTTAACACCACCGTTATCAGCCACATAATCGATATAGGCCTTACCAAAGTTATAAGCTTGTACTGCTGTCCAAGGATCCACCTTATGGTGGGCAGCTTCTTCCAGATTTTCCGACAGAACCGTCACCCCTTGACGAATACTTTCTTTTCGATCTGTTATGGAGTTGGTCACCCCTGTAGAACTTTCACTGGACTGCATCACGTCATCTGTCTTCCCCTTGGTTTCTGTGTAGATCATAGCCAGAACCAAATCGACATTGGTTGTATTTTCAATGTCGTCCTCAGCCAATACCTCCTTAACCATAGATTCATAGGTTAGGACATGTTGAATATTGGCATGGATTCGATAGCATTGGATACCTATGATGAGGACTACGACAAAAACCGCCAGACGTCTTATCCATTTAAACATATTATTTATTGATGATATCCTCGATATTTTTGATGAGAATAGAGTAGGTGCCATCAGGATTTTGAATAAACTCAACACTGTCAGCATCCTGATACACATTATTAGGCACGATTAACTCAATTCCGTTCGATAACGATAATTTTTGATTCTCCAATTTTTTAATTTGACGTGAATGGTCAATATCTGATACCGAAATAGGTTCAGGAATGGCCTCTTTGAGCTCATCAACGAAGGTCAAACGAGCTGTCAAATTATTATCAAAGAGCTGGTCTGCCAATTTTTCAGGTGATAACTCTTGGTCTTCTTCCAAATTATTGAAAATAGCAGATTTCATCTTTCCTTGGAAGTTAAAGTCATCCTGATTAAAATTCTCAGCAATCTTCTGAGCAGTATCTTCAACCATCTTAATCGATTTTTTGACAGATTGCTCAGGCTGGACCTGCAACAGATTTTCAGAGAAATAATTGGCAAAGCTTCCATTATGCTTGATTCGCTTTTCAATCAAATAATACTGCTTACTACTACGATTGATTACCAAAGCTTCATCAGGCGTCTGGGCAGCAGAAGGCAAATTATTTTGTGACAATTGAATAGGATGTTGGCTATCTCCCAAAGAATGAATCAAACTATCCTTAAGAGCAATACGCAAGAAAGCAAAATACTCTTGCCCTTCTTTGTCAAACTGAATAAAGACCAAATCATTGGTCTTTTGATCTTCAGAAATGACAAATTCTTCCTTCCAAAGTTGGGCAATCTTGACTGAACTTTCCATCAAATCATCTCCTAAATGACTAATGAAAACATTCTCTGTATCGAAATACCCTCGTTTAGCCTCATCTGAGAAAACCTTAGAGAGTTTCTTTCTAAAATACTCATCTAAACGTGGCGTTATTTCAAGAGGCCCTTCTGCTAAAACCAGCTCCGTATCATTTGGAGAAAACTGATGAATGATAATGCGTTTAATATATAGATCTAACATAATTTATTAATAGAGTGGGAAATCATCTGTAAGAACTTTAACGTCTCCACGAATGCGTTCCAAAACTTCAGGTTTATCGTGATTTTCCAAAGCTTCAACCATTAATTCAGCAATTTTACGGCTCTCAGCTTCCCCCATACCACGACTTGTAATAGCTGGACTACCAACACGAATACCAGATGTCTTAAATGGAGACAACTGCTCGTAAGGAATACCATTCTTATTCAAAGTAATATTAACTTCTTCAAGAACGTTTTGTGCAACCTTACCATTTTCAACAACTTTAGTCACATCAACCAAGAAGAGGTGATTGTTAGTGCCACCTGAGATAACACGGAAATCTGGATGTTGGTTGAAAACATCCGCCATGGCAGCAGCATTCTTGATAACATTTTCACCGTATTCCTTAAAGGCAGGGTCAAGTGCTTCTTTAAGAGCGACAGCCTTGGCAGCAATAACGTGTTCCAATGGGCCACCTTGCAAACCAGGGAAGACCGCAGAATTCAATTTCTTAGCGATATCTTCATCATCAGTCAAAATCAAACCACCACGAGGTCCACGAAGTGTCTTGTGGGTCGTTGTAGTTGTCACATGTGCATAAGGAACCGGACTTGGATGATGACCAGAGGCTACAAGACCTGCAATGTGAGCCATATCTACCATGAGGTAAGCACCTACAGCATCAGCGATTTCACGGAATTTAGCAAAATCAATGATACGTGAGTATGCTGAAGCCCCTGCTACGATAAGTTTTGGTTTCACTTCTTTTGCTTGAGCAAGGATAGCATCATAATCAAGAAGTTCACTTTCCTTATCAACATTGTAAGGCACAAAGTTATAGGTCTTACCAGAAAAACTAACTGGTGCACCGTGTGTCAAGTGACCACCCGCTGACAAATCCATTCCCATAACCGTATCACCTGGTTGAATCAAAGACATGTAAACTGCTGCATTGGCTTGGCTACCTGAGTGAGCTTGCACGTTAGCAAATTTTGCCCCAAAAAGTTCTTTGGCACGCTCAATAGCAAGAGACTCAACCACATCAATCACGTCAGTACCACCATAGTAACGTTTACCTGGATAGCCTTCTGCGTATTTGTTAGTCAAGAGCGTTCCTTGAGCAGCCATAACGGCTTTAGAAACCACGTTTTCAGAGGCAATCAACTCAATATTGTTTTGTTGACGTTCAGCCTCAGCATCAATGGCATTCCAAAGTTCAGGGTCAAATGCTTTGTAATCTTCTTTATCAAAAATCATAGAGGTCTCCTTTGAGGTCTAATGGGCTTTCAAACAACTCACCCACAAACAGTCGAAAGTTATCTCACTCTTTCTTAAGTCTCTGTTAGTCATTTTATTCTATGGTCAACTCTGGTAGAGCCGCCAATAGGTCATCTTTTGTTATTTTTCCTTGTCTGAGAATCCTAGCAGGTGAGACCGACAAATCCAATATCGTCGAATCTACACCTAACAAGGCATTATCATCCCGATAGCCAATCACCTGAAAATCAAATTGTGCCCTAATATCGTCGAAATGACGACCACTTTCCTTCCCAGACTTATTGGCTGATGGTCCAATCAAAGGCCCCTCAGCTTGAATCAACTCTCTAGTTACGGGATGGTTTGGTAACCGAAATCCAACCGTTGCCAATCCTGAATTAATCCATCTAGGTACTTGATCATTAGCTTTTAAGATGATGGTCAGAGGTCCAGGCAAAAAAGCATCGTACAATTGTTTCAAATACTTGGGTTGCTCCTTTGAATAGGAAAGGATATCTTCATACGAGGCTACATTCAAATTCATGGCTTTATCTATAGGACGATTTTTCAGCTCATAAACATGGTTCACAGCACTCTCATCCATAGCCTTAGCAAATAGACCATAGACAGTCTCTGTAGGAAGAACAATAGCCTCACCATTATCCAAACTTTCTCTTAACTGTTTCTTACTTTTCATCATCCATCACGACCATTCTATCCTGTCCAAATTGATCCTTAAGGACACGCACATGCTTATCTGGAAAATGTAGTGACAAGAGCCTTTTCAAATCCAGTCCTTGCTTATATCCAATTTCAAAGTAGAGTTTTCCTTTTGGAGTTAAATACTTCGTTGCGTCCTCAATAATCTGTCTATAAATGGCTAGCCCCTCTTCATCAGCAAACAAGGCCATCTTTGGCTCGCTAGTCAAGACATTTAAACCAACTTCGTCCTTATCATTTTCAGAAATATAGGGAGGATTTGACACAATGATATCAAAACTACCAGAAATATTTTCGAAAACATCTGATTGAACAAAGCTGATGTCTACCTGATTTAGTTTAGCATTCTCTTTAGCAAGTACTAAGGCGTCAGCTGACAAGTCACTAGCTGTTACTTGCCAAAAGGGGCAACTCTTTTTCAGGGATACCGAAATAGCACCACTCCCAGTTCCGATATCAAGAATCTTGAGCTCTGAGCTAGGGTTTTCCGCTAAAATCAAATCCACTAGTTCCTTAGTTTCAGGACGTGGAATCAAGACACGCTCATCAACCTGAAAACGCAAGCCGTGAAAGTCTTCATAGCCCAAGATATACTGGGCAGGCTTGTGATTCTTTAGTTGGCTGAATACATGAGCTAATAGCTCAGCATCTTCCTCTGAAACTTCTTGACGCAATTGAAGAACAAAATGAGTCAAGTCCCACTGTTTCAAACCACGATAAACAAAGGAAAGGGCCTCTGGCTCTTCTCCAACAGCCTCAAGTTGCTTCTCATAGTCAGCCAGGACATCCGCTAAAATCATTTGTTAAGCTCTTCCAATTTTTGCGTTTGATCGTAAAGAACAAGAGCATCAATGACTTCATCCATTTTCCCAGCCAAAATCGTATCTAATTTTTGAAGGGTCAAACCAATACGATGATCCGTCACACGGTTTTGTGGGAAGTTGTACGTACGGATACGCTCTGAACGATCCCCTGTACCAACAGTAGATTTACGCTCAGCATCTTGTTCATCTTGAGCGATTTGTGCAAAGTGGTCCGCAACACGCGCACGAATAATCTTCATAGCTTTATCACGGTTCTTCTGTTGTGTACGTTCTTCTTGCATCTCTACTTTAATTCCAGTAGGAATGTGAACCATACGAACCGCAGTCGCGACTTTATTGACGTTCTGACCACCGGCACCAGATGCGTGATAGATATCGACACGAAGGTCCTTAGGATCGATTTCGTACTCCACTTCTTCAACTTCTGGCATAACCAAAACAGTTGCTGTAGAGGTATGAACACGACCTTGACTCTCAGTCACAGGCACACGTTGCACACGGTGTGCTCCTGATTCATATTTGAGTTTAGAGTAGACTGATTGTCCTGAAACCATGGCAACCACTTCTTTGATACCACCGACACCATTATAAGAGGCTTCCATGACCTCAAAGCGCCAACCTTGTGTTTCTGCGTATTTTTGGTACATAGCTAGAAGATCACCCGCAAACAAGGCAGCTTCATCACCACCTGCAGCCCCACGGATTTCAAGGATAATATTCTTGTCATCATTAGGGTCTTTTGGCAAGAGAAGAATTTTCAAACGTTCTTCGTACTCTTCTTTAGCAGCTTTGGATTCTTTGAGTTCTTCCTTAGCCATTTCTTCCAAATCAGCATCACCGCTTGCTTCCTTAATCATCTCTTCAGCATCTGAGATACTTTGGATGACTTTCTTGTACTCACGGTAAACTGTCACAGTTTCACGAGTATTTGCTTCTTCACGTGACAACTCCATGAAGCGTTTAGTGTCTGAAACGACTTCAGGGTCACTGAGCAATTCACCCAATTCCTCATAACGGTCTTCAACCGCTTGTAACTGATCATAAATATTCATTTGTTATCTTTTCTCCTTATATAACTAATAGTCATTTTAGGCCTTATTCAAAGGGATTATGTTTTCGTGAGGTGGATTAAACCAGTGCTTTCGGCAAACAGAGATATAACTCTCGTGTCCTCCAATTTGAACTTGTGCTCCCTCATAAACTGGCTTACCATCTTCCATACGAAGAACCATGGTTGCCTTTCTCGAGCAATAATGACAAATGGTCTTAATCTCATCAATCTTATCAGACAAAAGCAAAAGGTATTTAGAACCTTCAAAGAGATTGTTCTGAAAATCATTTTTGAGACCAAAAGCCATCACTGGAATATCTAACACATCAACAATTCGTGCCAAATCATAGACATTCGCACGGGTCAAAAACTGAGCCTCATCAACTAAAACACAGTACGGTCGTGGATACATATTAGCAATGTAACCAAAAATATCCGTATCATCACCAATAGGATAGGCCTTCCGTTTCATGCCAATACGACTCGAGATATAGCCGACTCCATCTCGATTATCCAAACGACTGGTCAACAGTACTACTGGTTTTCCTTGTTCTTCGTAATTATGGGCAACCTTAAGAATCTCAATGGATTTCCCAGAATTCATGGTGCCGTAGCGAAAATAAAGTTGTGCCAAACCAGTCTCCTCTAAAATATGTATTGTACTTATTTTATCATAATTCCAAGCCTAAAAGGGAGGGAGACTGAACAAATTTTGAAAAAAGTTCGCCTCACTCCCTTATTTTTATGATTGGTTTGACTGATGTTCCAAATGGCTCAATCTTATCACCTTTATAAAGTTTTACCAGTCTATTTACTTCTTATGAATAGGCTTTAGCCAATCTATCAAGAAGTTCTGCTTTCTCCTCATCGCTAGCAAATGAAGCTTCAATTGCTGTCTTATTATGAGTATAGAAGTCTTGAACTGAGCTATCAAAATGCTTGTGATAGAGTTCGTATTCCTTGGTTAAGTTTGTATCAGAAACGGTACGATTGTCCGTATTAATAGTAATATTAGCCCCTGCCACTTTCATTTTTAGATAAGGAAAATCAGCTACTGTAACGGCTGCCTTGGTCTGGAGATTACTTGTTAAACATAGCTCTCCTGTGACACCATTTTTAACAAACTCTTCCAGAAGCTCAGGCTCTTGAGCCAAGATTGTTGCATGGCCATTACGCTTAATTCCCATGGCAATTGACTCAGCCAAAAAGGCAGCGCATCCACATTCACCAGCATGGAAAGTCATGGGACGGTTGTAACTTTGGACTTGTTCAATCAGAGGTTTAATCGCTTTAGGTCCATAATGATGCTCATCTCCAGCAAAATCAAAACCAACAAAGTCACTATTTTCAACTTCATTTGCTTCATCAAGAATACGAGCTGTTAAAGCTTGATCTGATTGGCGCATACCACAAACCAGTGCCTTAGCAATAATACCAAATTCTTCTTGAGCTTGACGTAAGCCTTGACAAACAGCATCAATGATTTCAGCGACAGTCAACCCCTTATCCATTGACAATTCGGGAGCAAAACGCACTTCAATATAGATAACATTTTCAAGAGCAGCCTGTTTAGCGACATCATAAGCCGCAATGGTCAAAGCTTCCTTTGTTTGAAGCAAAGGACGAATGTAATCAAAAGCCTCAAGATAATCTAGGAGACTCTCACAGGTAGCCGGGGCTGTCACATGGTGTTTGAGCTCCGCATCGTCCTCAGGCAACTCAATCTGTGCCAAGTCAGCTAGGTGACGAATAGTTTCCAATGATAGAGAACCATCCAAATGGCAGTGTAGTTCTGTTTTAGCCAACTTATGAAAATCAATAGCAGTCATTCTTTTCTTCCTCTCTAAACAATATGTTTTTTTATCAGATAAAAATTAATTTTTACTATCTTATCATTCTTATAGAAAAAGTCAAGGTGTCGCGCTAATAGGACGTAGTAGATTCTTGAAATGCCATTAGCATTTTGTTAGGATGTAACTATCAAGAATACAAGGAGAAACTTTATGTCTGACTATATTTTACTAGAAGTTTGGCAAAATCCAACCTCTATGGGAGGTGCCTGGGGCGGCCTCAATCAACCTACAGCTGGTGCACGTTTTGAACAAACTTTACCTAAAGGTGACCAACCTTTCCAACTCTATACTCTTCCAACACCTAATGGTATCAAGGCAACTATCATGCTGGAGGAATTGAAAGAACTTGGTGTGACTCAAGCGGGATATGATGCTTATCGTATTAAGATTGGTGACGGTGACCAATTCGGCTCAGACTTTGTTGCAATTAATCCAAACTCAAAGATTCCAGCCATGATGGATTATTCTGAAGAACAACCGGTTCGTGTCTTTGAATCAGCTAACATCCTGCTTTACTTGGCTGAAAAATTCGGAAAACTCATTCCAACTGATCACGCAAAACGTACGGAAGTTCTCAACTGGCTCTTTTGGCAAACAGGTGCGGCACCTTTCCTAGGTGGCGGATTTGGTCACTTTTTCCACTATGCGCCTGACAAAATTGAATACGCCATCAACCGTTTCGCGATGGAAGCCAAACGCCAACTTGACTTGCTGGATAAAGAATTAGCAAACAAACCTTATATTGCTGGGGATGAATACACCATCGCTGATATCGCAATCTGGTCTTGGTATGGCCGTCTTGCTCAAGATAAAATTTGGGACAAGGCTGGTATTTTCCTTGATGTTAAAGAGTACAAGCACCTTCAAGCATGGACTGAAAAAATTGCCAACCGTCCAGCGGTTAAACGTGGACTTGAAGTCGACTATAAAGATATCTAATTTTATAACGGTTTGCCTAGGCTAACCGTTTTTCTATTGTTTCATGATATAATAGAAACAAAATCACAAGGAGACATTCATGACTGTATTTCAAGATATTTTAGAAAAAATAAAAGCCTATGACACTATTATTATTCATCGCCACCAAAGACCAGACCCTGATGCCATTGGTAGTCAGGTAGGACTGAAGGAAATTTTAAAAACAAACTTTCCAGATAAAAAGGTTCTCGCGACTGGTGTCAATGAACCTACCTTATCTTGGATTGCTGAGATGGATGAGGTGTCCGACAAAGATTATGAAGGTGCTCTTGTTATTGTTACCGATACAGCCAATACTCCGCGTATTGATGATGATCGTTACGATAAGGGTGACTTTCTTATCAAAATTGACCATCATCCTAACGATGATGCTTATGGAGACCTGCTTTTGGTTGATACCTCTGCTTCAAGTGCCAGCGAAATTGTGACAGACTGGGCTCTCACCCTTGGACTTTCCTTGTCAGATGCTGCTGCTCGTGTTCTCTACAATGGTATTGTTGGTGATACAGGTCGATTTCTCTACCCATCTACAACTCCTAAAACACTACAAATCGCGGCTAAACTTCGGGAATACGACTTTGATTTTGCAGCAATGGCTCGTCGTATGGACAGTTTTCCTTTCAAAATTGCTAAACTACAAGGTTATGTTTTCGATAATCTAGAAGTCGATGAAAATGGTGCAGCTCGAGTTGTCTTGACACGAAAGATTTTGGATGAATTCAATGTCACTGATGCTGAAAGTTCTGCAATTGTTGGCACTCCAGGTCGTATTGATTGCGTCGAATCTTGGGCTATTTTCGTAGAGCAGCCTGAAGGGCATTACCGTGTCCGTCTGCGCAGTAAAAGTATTGTCATCAACGAGATTGCCAAACGCCATGATGGTGGCGGCCACCCACTTGCTAGTGGTGCCAATTCCTACAGCTTAAACGAAAACGAACAAATCTATCGAGAAATCAAGGATACCGTTGCCCATGCAACTCACTAATCGTCGTGTACGTCTCATGGGAACTGTGATTGACGTCTCTATCTATCATGAAGAACCAAAACCCCTGCTAGACCAGGTTGAAGCACTCCTACATACCTACAATAAGCGCTTCTCAGCCAATGACGACAGTTCCGAACTCATGAAAATTAACAAGGCAGCAGGCTTACATTCGGTGACGGTTCACCCAGAGCTTTTTGAACTTATTGCTCTTGGAAAATGGCATAGCTGCCAACCTGGAAGTCACCTTAATATTGCTATCGGACCTCTCATTCAGACTTGGCGAATTGGCTTTTCTGATGCCAGACTCCCCCTTCCTGAAGAAATCGCTCCACTCCTCGATATTATTAATCCCAAAGACATCGTTCTATCCGAGGAAAATCAAAGCGTTTTTCTCAAAGAAAAAGGGATGAAAATTGATCTTGGTGCCCTGGCAAAGGGATATATTGCAGATCGTATTGCAGATTTTCTTAAAGCGGAAAAAGTGACCAGTGCCTTAATCAATCTTGGAGGTAATGTTCTAACCTTTGGACCAGCTCTCCATAATCCTGATAAAAAATGGCGGATTGGTATTCAAAATCCCAAGGAGACTAGAAACACAAACCTTCTGGTACTTGCTATAAGAGATCAATCTGTTGTCACTTCGGGAATCTATGAACGAACTTTTGAGATAGATGGCAAAACTTACCATCATATTTTTGATAGCCAGGCTGGTTATCCAATCTCCAGTGACCTAGCTAGCCTTACCATTATTTCATCCCTCTCAGTGGATGGTGAAATTTGGACAACTCGCTTATTCGGCTCTAGTCTCGAACATATTTTCCAGGAAGTTAGTTCACAAGCTAAGCTTGAAGCAATCATCGTTGATAAAGATAATCGATGCTTTCAGACAGGTGGCATTTACAAAATGCGAATTTCCTAAAAAATAGTAAAAAAGACTTGTCAAGAAGACCACCTTTTGATAAACTAAAATAGTTAAAAAAACTATGGTGCGGAAAGTACCATGGCAGAAAGGAAATATTTTAACATGAAAAAAGATATCCATCCAGATTACCGTCAAGTAGTATTCATGGACACAACTACTGGTTACCAATTCCTTAGCGGTTCAACTAAACACTCAAACGAAACAGTTGAATTCGAAGGTGAAACTTATCCACTTATCCGTGTAGAAATTTCATCAGATTCACACCCATTCTACACTGGCCGTCAAAAATTCACTCAAGCAGACGGACGCGTGGATCGTTTCAACAAAAAATACGGTCTCAAATAAGCAACATCTTGTTGTTAAGCCATTCCAATTGGAATGGTTTTTTTGTATTCTCTTGGCTATAATCTCTCCTACTCCCCTCCTTTAAAATAAAAAAAACAGCTTCCATATGGAAACCGTTTAATCCTATTAACCTGCTTTACCAATAGCCAAAGCCCAGATAAAGAAGAGGGCAAATCCGAACAAGAAAATCAAACCTGCAATAGCAAGTCCTTTCAACCAAGTTGGAAGGTCTCTCTTTGCTTTTGTAACAAGTACATAATTCAAAAGCGCAAAGAAAGGTGTTGTAAGGAATGAACCAATCATGGCAAAACGAAGCATTGTTGCTACTTGACCTTGGAAGAAGAAAATAATGATGAGACCAAGAATAGCTGTCAATGTCATCCAAACATTCAATGGTGTTTGATTTTTTTCTTTTTGGTTAAACAAAAGACGAAGAGAAATTTCGTTAACACGTGAATAACCATCGATAACAGTAATCACAGTACCAAAGATACATAAGAAAGCAATAAAGGTAATCAAATAGCGTGACCACTCACCAAGTACTGAGGCATACATACCAACAAACTGAGCAATATACTTAGCTGATGCTGCTTCTACTGGTTTACCAGTTGGGTACTGGATAAGCGCACCTAGAGCTACAAAGAATACCGCAAGAATAGCTGTTCCGATGTAACCAACGTTAAAGTCAAAGAGGGCATCATCAGTGTTGAAATCAACAGTTTTCTTTTTCTCAGCTGACCAAAGTGAGTTAATAGCTGAAATTTCAATTGGAGCTGGCATCCATCCAAGAAGTGAAACGATAAATGGAAGGGCTGCTAGCTGCCAAGGTGTTTTTTCAACGAAGTCAGTACTGTACTCTGGATGTTTGATTGCTGCAATAATAACTGCTGCTACTGTTGCAATAGTCAAAGCTGACATGATCCATTTAGCCATGCCATCAAGAAGTTTGTAACCACCAAAGAGTAACATACCCCAAATGATTGCAACCAAAATGATTGACCATGTGGTAATACTCAAACCAAGCATTGGAAAGGCACTAGCAATGATGGCTGAACAAAGAATAGAAACTCCCGCAGTATTAACCAAGGCTGAGAAGACATTCAAAATGAAGAATACCCAAAGATAGAATTTACCTTTCTCAGCATAACCTTCAACAAGGGTTTTACCTGTATCTGCGGTATACTCAGCACCAAAACGGAAGAATGGGTATTTGAAGAGGTTAGCCAGAATAACTAAGCCTAACAAGGCCCATCCATAAGAACCACCCGCTTGGGTAGATGAAACGATGTGGGAACCACCTACGGCCGCCGAAGCCATTAGGATACCGGGTCCCATTGCTTTTATTTTACTACGCCAGGTAGACTGACTAGTTATACTTGTTTGTGACATAAGAGAATCTCCTAAAATAAATTTTCAGAATAATCTGAATTGATGTTTACCATTTTACACAATTTTTGGAATAATTTCAATAGCATTTCACATATTTTCTGAAAAATCGGCTCTATAATTTCTGTAGTGAGTAAAACCACTGTAGAGATTATAGAGCTTTTTAAGTGTACACAAAAAGTCCCATAAGAACTAT